>JAJFFE010000001.1 GCA_021776775.1 Planctomycetota bacterium
CGAACGTACCCTCGAGCAGAATCGACCCGCCCGATCGGCTGACGCTGCCCAGACCGCTGAAGTTGAAGCTGCCTCCAAACCGCAGCGTGCTGTCCACCATCGAGATCGCGCCGGCGTTGTTCCAGCTGTCGAGGAGTCGCAACGTGGCGCTGTTCATCGCTTCCGCCGTACCCGACGCCCCGTTCTGGAGGTTACGTACGAGTAGCGTCTGGCCCGATTGTTCCGCGCGGATCGTCCCTTCGTTGATCAACGTCCCGGTGCTGATACCGACCGTCCCGGCGCCACGAACCGTCACGCCGGAAATCGTCAGGGTCTGTCCTCCCGAACTCTGACGTAGGTCGCGTTGCCACCCGCCCGTGTTGTACGCGATCACCACCTCGCCACTGCCGCTCAGCGTTTGGTCGCCATTGAAGAAGAGATTGGTGTGGCCGCCCGCTGCGATGGTGCCGATCGTCACGGTGCCATCGACCGTCAATCCGCCCGTCACCGTCGCCGAACTCCCCGACGGCATCGCCATCGTCGATGCAATCGTCACGTTGTTCAGCGTTCCGCCGCTCGACGTCGTCAACAGGGGCTCTCCCCCAGCCGCGAGCGTGGCATCGTTGAGCGTTCCCCCGAGTAGACGAAACTCACCATTCACCTGGACCGAGCCACTCACTGTCAGCGATCCTTGAATGGTCATGCCCTCTTGGTTGAGGATGCTCGCGCACGTTTGACTCCCGGACGGGATCGTCACGATCAAGTCGCCCGGGAAGTCCGGAACGATAACGTTGTCGCTGATCCCGGGGAGAATTCCGCCGCTCCAGTTATTGGGGTTGTTCCAGTTACCGCTGCCCGGAAAGATCCACAGGCCTGGTTGCACGCCATCGAACGCCTGCACCCACACTTGGTACGAACCGGGGCTTGCCAGTGCTTCCACTTCGATCCGGTACGTCTCGGTCACCGGCAAGACCACCGCCGGAATCGAGAGCTCGGCGAGGCCGGCCACGTTCGCTAGGGGAAGTCCGTTCTCACGGAGGATTCGTAGGCTACCGGGCTGCGTTCCGATCAACGCGGCGCTGATGATTTGCCCGGCCTCGCCGCCGAACTCATAACAGTCGCGTTCGAAGCCGCTGTTCCACGTTCCAGCCACCAGCGTCTCGTACGGCAACGTCTGCGAGCGCGAACAACTGCCTCGGATCAACGCGGTGGCGGAGACGTCGAGTTCGTTACTCGTGGCGCGAACCACCACCGGGAACGCACCACCCGTTCCCGCGGCCGGCGCGTCGTAGAGCCCGAGCGGCGAGACCGTACCCGGGTTCGACCCTTCGACGAGCGCCTCGACACTCCACGTCACGCTGGTATCGGTCGCCCCGAGGACCGTGGCGCTGAACTGCTGGGACTCCCCGTAGGTCAACGCTGCCTCGGTCGGATCGATGGTCACGCCCTGGAGGGTGAGCGTGCCGAGATCGAAGGTCTCACCGAGAACCGTGAGCTCCACGTCGCCACTGACGGCCAACTCTGGCACGACCACGGTGATGACTCGCGTCGCGACGCTCACCACGCTGCCCGCGGTCCCGGCGAAGTCGATACTCACATCGCCGGTCTGCCCGGCGGGAAAGTTCCGCCCGAGAATGTTGACTCGATCGCCGGGCAAGACGAGTTGCGGATCGAAGTTGAATGCGGACCGACTCGTGAAGCGAACCAGGTTGGTCGCGCCGATGCGGTTTCCGGCCGCGTCGTACTCGTACGTTTGAACGGTCTGTCCGTGCGCCGCGTTGGCAGCGATCACGAATAGGACAGAAACAAGCAGGCACCTCATGACAACGCTCCTGACGGATGGGCAAGTTCGGATATCGGTATTCACTTCGTCGACTACGGGCACGGACATGGAGAACCTCCTGCGGAACCCGCGGCGCCACCGAGGACACCCCCACCGAGTCCGAACGGACCATTCGCGCTGAATGGAACGTCGCCTCCGCGATGACGGAAACTCAGCCAGTCGCGATGCCAGTGACCACGCGAGCCCCGACCACCCCCGTGCGGACCGAAGGTGTTCCGCCCCGTGTTCTTGTTGTAACTCCACCCGAATCGTCGGCCACCGCTACCGGAGAACCGACCGTTGAAGACGCCACCGCGGGGCAAGAACCGATTACCGTATCGCTGGAGATAACTGCTCGAACGACCGAACAGGGCCCCACCCGGGCCGGTCGAGGCGAACAGCGCACCGAGGCCCGCCGACAGCCCGACGCTACCCCAGCTGACACAATCGAAGCGGCCGCCGTTGCCGATCAACTGGGTGGCGAGATCGATTCCGCCTCCGATCACGCCGCCGATGATCGGCGCCAGAAACCAAGCGAGCCTGCCGTCCGGATCCACGTTGTTGACCGGATCGCCGCTGCCGTACGCATACAGATTGCTGCCGCCGAGCAAGCCGGCCGGATCCTCCGTCAAGAACCGTCCATTCCTCGCGTCGCGCATCCGCGCGCGATGATCGATCAAACCCATCTCGTGCTGGTGAACGCGACCAGTGTAGCCGAAGAAAACCGGCATGGTCGGATCCGAACGATCGAGGATCTCGCCGAACGCGTCGTAAACGAGCGATTGCCGCACGGCGCCGGTCGCGTCGGTGAGAAGCCGAATGCTCCCGTTGCGTTCGTGGTGATAGAAGAAGCTTTCGCTGCCGCGCCGTTCGATCAACGGCTCATCGATGTTCGGTCCGAACACGGTGCTCGCGTAGAGCTCGCCACGTCGGCCGCGTTGACCGATCAAGTCGGCACCGTCGTACTCGTAGATCGTCGCCACGTCGTTGGTGTTCTTCGCGATCATTCGTCCGAACGGATCGTAGAAGAACGCGACCGTCGCCACGTCGACGCCTCCGACCTGCTCGCGATACTGGCGCAGTCGACCTTCAGCGTCGTAGTCGAACAACTCCGTCGTCGCGCCGAATCGAGCCGTGGTTCGGCCCTCCGCATCGTAAGCGTAGGTCAGCTCGGTATCCGCAGTCAGTCGATTGGCCGCGTCGAGAACGGTGTCTCCTGACAGGATCGCCGACAGCTGGTCGCCGAACGGCAGCGAAGAGTGCGACACGTCCGTCAGTCGGTTCAGAGCGTCGTACTCGTAGTCTCGAGTCACGGTGGGAGTCGGCCCGGACGCGACGTCCTGAAGTAGCCGTCCGGTCGCATTGTACGAAGTGTAGCTCAGAGTGCTCAGCACCCCGGACGACGCCTCTTCGATTTCGGCGATCTGTCCCGCCGCGTCGTAGCTGTACGCGGTCTGAACGCCATTGGACCGATCGAGGAGCGTTCGACGTCCACTGATGTCATAAGCAAACACCAGTTGATTCCCCCGATTGTCCGTCAGCGCAGTGAGCTGATCGTTGGCGTCGTAGGTGTACGTCGCTCCCACGCTGGTGCTCATCATGGAAGTACGATTCCCGGCGAGATCGTAGTCGTACATGATCGCGGACCCTTGCGGGGTCAGTCCGACGGAAGAGATCTGCGTGGGGTCGATCGTACGAAACTCCGCCGTTTGTCGACCGAGAAAGTCGTACTCGAACACGAGCGTGGAAACGGCATTGGCCGCGCCGGTGAGGTGCCCATTCACGTCGTAGTCGAAGACCGCGAAGTCACCGCCGTCGACAGCTCGCCCGATCAGTTGTCCCCCGATATCGTACTCGTACGTGATGGTGTCCCCGTTACGAAGGACTTCGTCGGTAATACTGCCTTCCGCGTCGTACGTGATCGACGACGTCATCCCGAGCGGGTCCGTGATCCCGGTTCGTCGACCGAGCCCGTCGTACTCGTAGTCGATGGAGCTTCCGTTGGCGAACGTCACTTGGGCCAACAGGCTCGTCGAGCAACCGCAGTCGCTGTCGTCGTACGAGTACGTGATCAAGTCCTGCTCGAGCCCTAACTGCGTGATCACCCGATCGAGATCATCGTACGTCCAACTTCGCGTGTTCCCGTCGCCGTCGAGGACCGACTCGATTCGGCCGGTCAGCGGATCGTTGACCAGGATCGTCTCGCGCAGCAACGGATCGGTAGTCTTCACCAAGTTGCCGCGGGCGTCGTATTCGTTCGTGATCTCCGTACCATCTTCGAACGTCGCCCGCGTCACTTGCGTCGGAAGGTCGTCGTCTTCGTAGTGCAAGTAGAGCGTGCGGCCGAGCGGATCGGTCGTGTTCACGAGCCGCCCGAGTAAATCGTACCCGATCGTCGTCTGGCGACCCTCGGCGTCAATCACCCGGGTCGGAAGGCCGAACTCTTCGGAGTACTCGAGGGTCTGCTCGGAATAGGCACTTCCCGGCCCGCCGAGAACCAAGCCTCCGGCGTCCTGTTCGCGGATCGCGATTTGGTTACCGTTAGCGTCGTAATCGAACTCGGTCACTCGCCCATTGGGATACGTGACCGAAGTGAGAAGATCGTTCGCGTCGTAGCCGAAGAACGTGCTTCGGTTCAGGGGGTCGGTGAAACTCGTCACGTTGTTGCGAGAGTCGACCTCTTGCCGATGGATTCCCCCGCGACCGTCGACGACTTGATCCAATTGCTCGGTGACCGGCGGAATCGGATTGAGAAGCGTGCCCATTCCATTAGCCAACGCCTCGCCGATTTCGCCGTCGAGTGCGGTCGGACTGTACTGACGCGTTTGGAGAAGAGTGAGCGCGTCGGTGTCGTACTGTCGCGTTTCGACGACGCGGCCGTTGGTGTACTCGTACTCGGTGCGATCGCCACGGGCGCCAACTTGTGCGGTCAAGAGGTGATCGCTGTACTCGAACAGCCGAGTGCTGCCGACGGCGTTCGTCAAAGACGTGAGATCGCCGCTGGCGTCGACCGTCGTCAAAGTCGTCCGACCCGCGGAGTCGCTGATCGAAGTGAGAGTTCCCCCGGAATACGTCAGAACGTACTGGAATCCCGTCGGAGACGTGACCGTGGTGAGGAGTCCGCTCTGGTACTCGAAGTCGGTGGTTCGACCGAAGGAGTCCTCGATGCGGTCGAGCTCGCCGGTGGATTCGAAGTAGTGAGTCGTTCGGTTGGGGAACTCGCGACGAATCTTCCCGTTGGCCGGGTTCAGCATCAGAGCAGTGAAGTCTCCGGCGGGACTGATCCACCGATGGGGGTTCGACGGATCCGGCAGGAACACGTCCGCCTGTCCCATGCCACCGACCGCGACCACACACCCGTCTGGATCGAAGTGCAGTCGGTGTTCCTGAGCAATCGACCAACCGGCCCCGTACGGCGTCGACTGGGCATTGACGAGAACCGCGCGGCCAGAAACCAGCAGGGATCGCTGCGGAGTGACCTGAGGCCCACCCGGCGTCACCTGCTCCCCGGGGTAGAACACGGCCGGACTCGCCTCGACGCCGTCGAACGACACCACGCTCGGATCATCCCCACCCTCACCGAAGAACAAGGGAAGAGAGACGGCGACGTTGGCGTTCAAGCTCGTAGTGAAGATCTCGTACTCGTACGATCCCGTGGGCAAGAGCTGATCAGCAAAGTCGAGCCCTTTCCAAATGTACTTGCCGTAATGCTTCTGGAAGTTCTGGGTGAAGCCGTACGCGCCGATCACTCGATGACCTTCGACATTGATGTCGTAGACGGTGCGCTCGACCGGGCGCGAGCTGTTGTAGTCGACCACGCCTCCCAAGGTCACGGATGGTTGGGCGGTATGGCTCGCGTATCGCAGTTGCAACGACCAATCGCTCCCGAACTCACGAAACGACGGCAGTGAGATCGTTTCGAAGAGATGTCCTTCATGGAGATTGACTGCGGAGCTGCCGTATACATAACCGGAGTTGCCACCACCCGCGGTGCCACACGGCGGCGGTGGAACGGTCGAAGGAGGCGGGGGCGGCGGTGGTGGTGGCAGTGGTATCGGCAAGCAATACGACGTACAGACCGTACAGAAGTTGTCGAACTGAATCTCGATGACCGATCCACCCATACCGTCGTCGACGACCGTGCCAAAGTACGGTGCCGAACCCCCGACCGCCCCTTCGGGATCCATCGCGAGGTCGCGCATGTCCGACCACTCGAGCGTCAGGTGATCGATCTTCCCCATGGGAATCGTGGTGCCGAGGGGAAGGCCGTACTGATTGGGCAGCGTCAGTGACACCGGTTCGGTTGTAATCTCGCCGGAGACACCCGAGATGTCGATGAAGAAACCGGCCTCCGAGGTCAGCTCCGGAAGGTCGTCCCGGATGAGTTCAGCCGAATCGAGAACCGTGACGGAGATCATGGAGTCGGCTATCAGCGCACCCGCCGGAATCGTGAGGCATGCCCCCATGCCGGCGGTGTCTTCGACTTCGCCGCCCGTCGCCGCTTCAACGAACACGGGCGCGCTGAGCGGCTGAAGAACCGCATCGCCGACCCGCCGGCAGCGCCCCGGGAGAATCTGAACCTGTCGCAACGCTTCCGAGTGCCCGAGGAATGAGATGTTCACCAGGAACTGCGCGACCCCCGTGAATGCGTCCGTCTCGAGCTGAAAGAATCCATCGACGTTTGTCGTAGCGACCCCAACCTGCACCGGAGGAACAGCGACTGGGAACTGATAGGCGCTGACGCTCACTCCACTGAACGGAAGAATCTCACCCGTCACGTCGTCGGGCCGAAAGACGAAGCCGGTGATCATCGCCGTCTCGGTCAGGATGGGGATTCCCAGCGCGGGATTGGTCGTGAACGAGATCGTCGCCACCCCACCTGGATATCCGTCTCCGTCAGCATCGACAAACCGACCATCGATGTCACGCAGCTTCGAACCGACGACGGTGACTTGAACCGTGTCGGAGCCGGGGAGAAAGTCGGGATAGCTGAGAATCACCTCTCGGCGATCCAGCGTGAGCGTGATATTCGTCGTGACCGGTCGGCCCGCCGTGACCTGAAACGAGTTCGAGTCGATGGTGTTGGGATCGAGCGGGTTGGTGAACCGAATGGACGTCTGCGAGTCGAGTTCGACATCGGTTTGACCGGGCACCGGACTTGTCTTCATGAGGACGGTGAGATCCCGCGGCGGCGGGCTGAGCTGATTCTGCGTCTGAGCGAACAGGGAACTGCTCATGAAGAGCACGATCGAACACATGACGATTCGTGGGATCGCGTGCATGAAAGATCTTTCAATGTGGCCGGGAGCCCCAGCCGGTTGTCGTTTCACCATCGGCCGTAGAAGCCATCCGCTTGCACCGCCCCAAAGGACGGTGCCAGTCAGGCAAAAGTGCGCATAGCGTGGCCTTCCGAATCAGCACCCAGTCGGGAACTCACACGTCAACGCATCCGCGGTCGGATCCGTGCCGCAGTTCGGGAACGGCGCCGTCGGCTCGGGGGAACCAAAGACGAACAGATAACTGAGGAGATACACGGCGTCGGAGATCTCGGTCGCGCCGTCGTCGTTGACGTCGGCGGAGCTGAAGCACCCCGGCGAGTCGCTTCCCGGGACGAACAGGTAGCTGAGAACGAAGATGGCGTCGGAGATCTGGACAGCGCCGTCGAGGTTCGCGTCGCCGCGACGAAACGCGGGGGGTGGCGGCGCCGCGCCGAAGATGCCGAGGTACCGCGCGGCGAGCTCATCTCGATCTCCGTTGTAACCACCGAACTCCCACGACTGCGCGATCACGAGGCCAACGTCGGTGGTCTCGAAGTAAACCCCGGTTCCGTAGAGTTCGACGTCGTCTTGCCAAATCAGTCCAGCCGTACCGGCCGGGATGTCGACCGGCTGGGCCGGGGTGGTGCCGGTGGCGAGGAGGCGATCCGTGAAGTCGGAGCTGGTGAGTTGGTCTTGCGCGTAGGTCGCGGCGAGGTCGCTCAGATCGAGCGCACCGTGGGCGAGACCGACCATGCCTTCGAAGCTATTGTCGCCGTCTTCGGCGGTGGTGTTCTCGACTCCGTCGTAGTCGGCGAACGGGGTGGGGTCGTCGAACCCCCACACGTCTGCGCCCTCGATGTAGATCGAGACATCGTTGTCGAGGAGATCGACGAGGGTTTGGCCCTCGGTGTTGTCGAGCGTGTAGTTGTCCGGGAACGTTCCGAGAAGAACCCATAGGGTCGATCCCGAGGGCAGCTCACTGAGGCACGCGTAGTCGAGAGTGTCGACGACGAGTGGCGTGACACTGTTCGCTTCGAGCGCGGCAACGAGCGCCGCGCTGCTATCAGTCGCTCCCGCGGGATGTTCACCGACGAAGATCACATGCGTCTCAGCCGTATACGGTGCGTGAGTCACCGAGCAGCTCGAACCGGCCGCGGCGGGATCGCACGTCCCCACAATAGTGTATTGATACTGCCCCGCCGGAGCAGCGTCGACGTAGCCAGTCGCGTCCCCGGCGATGGTCGCGATGCTGGCACCGTCGCGCATCACTTCGATCCCGGCATAGGATACGGGGTTCGACCAACTCACGGTGACATCTCCGGTTTGGCAGTCGGACACACACGTCACGTTCGTGGGCGGCGCGCAGTCGAGGGGGCAAACGAGAAGCTCCCAACGCGCGAGCGATCCTTCGGTGCCAACTGCAAGATCGGCGACGGTGAGAGTCCAATCCCCGGCGACCGGCTCGTCGTCGAAGTCGGCGAG
>JAJFFE010000002.1 GCA_021776775.1 Planctomycetota bacterium
AGATCTCGTCGAGCAGCACTACTTCGGGACCGCGATCGCCGGTGAGGAGTTCTTCGTTCGTTTGAAAGAAGTCGCACCGGACGAGGACCAGCTCGCGGAAGTGTACTTCTTGTGCCTGTCGCTCGGGTTCAAAGGACGGTACCGAAGTCGACCGGAAGAGCGCGAAGAGATGAAGCAGCGTCTCTACCGGAGTGTCCCGGCCAGGCTCGAGTCGAAGAACGATCCTCTCTGCCCCGGTATCGAGGATCACACCGTCGAAAAAGAGATGGTTCTGATGCCGGCGGCGGCGACGCTTCGTCTCGTCGCCATCCTCATCGGCGCACTGGGTTTGGCGATCGTTGCCGGCCGAGTCATTGTTCACTGGCGTCTCAAGAGTCTCACCGAACTCGCGAACTCTATTCTCGGAATCAAATAGGGAGAACCCTCGATGCTGCGATCCATGCTCGCAAGTTTCGTCCGGCTTCCGATGCCGATGCGCCTTGGTGCTGCCGGCCTCCTAATGCTGTTGGTCGGAAGCGTCGTCTGGACCTTTGGCGGGGCGACAAACGCCTGGCTCACACTGGGGATCTTTCTCGGAGTCGGTGTCCTGCTGCTTCTGATCAATTGGTTCGTGAAGGCTCGCTCGGCTAAGAAGAACGAAGCGTTCGAGAAAGCGTTGGGCGATGACGGGCCGGAAAGCGGGATCGCCGACGAGTCCGAAAAGCGCGAACGTCACGAAATCCGGCAGCAGTGGTCGCAGGCTATCGAGGAGACCAAGGGCGCCGGGTTTACCCTCTACACCTTGCCGTGGTATCTGCTGATCGGCGAGCCGGCGGGCGGAAAGAGTACGACCCTTCGCGCCTCGGGTTTGGAGTTTCCAGTCGGGGCCGAGTCTATTTCCGGGCTCGGTGGCACGCGCAATTGCGACTGGTGGTTTACCAATGAAGGGGTCATTCTCGATACGGCAGGCCGGTTCACGTTCGAAGAGAAGAACGCGCCCGATGCGGCTGGGTGGGAAGAATTCCTCAAGCTGATTCAGCGGTTCCGTCCGCGTTGCCCGATCAACGGCGTGATCGTCGCGATCCCTTGCACCTCACTGTTCAACGACGAACCGGGCGTGATCGAAGAGAAAGCGAATGGGATTCGGGACAAGCTCCAGGAGCTGGAGCAAAAGCTCGACATTCAGTTTCCCGTGTTCGTCTTGATCACGAAGTCTGACAAGATACTTGGGTTTACTGAGTTCTTCTCGAGGTTGCCCGCGCTCGAGCAACGGCAACTATTCGGTTGGTCGAAACCCGGTGACTACCGCGAAGTGTTCCCGCCCGACCAATGGTCTGCCGTGTTCGATTCGACCAATCAGCAACTCAATCGCTGGCGGAATCAATTCCTCGATGACGACTCCAACGCCGGCGATGTCGACCGCCTCTATGCGTTCCCCGACGAATTCGCGACCATTGAGAAACCGCTAACTCAATACCTCGAGCGGATGTTCTCCCAGAACCGGTTTGTCGATCCTCTCTTCTTGCGGGGCGTTTATTTTACGAGCGGTATTCAGAAGGGCGCGCCGATCGTCAACGCGTGTGCGAACCTCTTGCGTTCGGCAACCGAGGGTACGGACGAGACGCTTCTCGAGAAGATCTACTCCAAGTCTCGCGCGTTCTTTATCCGCGATTTCTATCGCAAGAAAGTGTTCAAGGAGCAGGGGCTGATTCAACCGACGCGACTCGCCATGCGTCGACGACAGATCGTAGAGCGGATCGGCTACTCGGCCATCGGTGTGGTCTCTTTGCTGTTGTTGGTCTTTTTGATCCTCGGCGGGATCTCGGTCGGATCCCGGTCGGGCAAGCACTTCGACAGTCTCGAAGCGCTGCAAAAAGCCAGCAAGGAGGGGGACGATCGACCCTTCGTCGCTCTCAGCGAGGTCAGCGAGAATGTTCGCACCCTCCATCAAACCGGACTGGCTCCGTGGGGTATGGGAGTGTTGTTCGGCGAGGGACAGCGAGAAGAGATCGCTCTCCATCTTGGAAACGCGGAAACCAAGATCTTCGCGGACACCGTTCTCAACGATCTCACTGGCAAGTTGCAATCTGCGTTTCGAGTCGCTCCCACGTCATGGGCGCACTACGAAGCGTACGTTTCCGCCGCGCACCACTATCTTGCGTTCGTGATGAGTAACGCCAACCGAGACGAGTCCAGCCCGACCCTCGAGGACGCGGGGCTGAGCTTGGAGTTCACCACGACGGTGCAGCCTTTCCTCGACCTCATCGATGTTTCCGGTCAGACGCTAGAGGATGGTGAGAAGTACGAGGCTGCGTTCAAGGACCTCTTGAGCACGTTGAGTGTGACCCGCCCAGGTGAGCAGCCTGATTTCAGCGAACAGTTTCCGTTCGAAGAAGCCACTGCCGATCAAATGCTCGCCAAGATCCAGGAATTCTGGCGCGGCGTTTCCGATCCCGGTCTCGTGGACTATGGCGCCGTTGACAATCCTAACTTCGCGGACTGGCGGACGTGGTGTGAGTTGGTCTTTCTCTCGAGGGGGATCTACCAAACCGTTGATCAGAAAGATTTCGACGCAACTTCCAAGGACGAGTTCGATGACGCAAAGCTAGAGTTGCAGCGTTGGTGTCAAAACGTTGGCGTCGGATCGGCGTCGCTCGAGTCCGCGGGACAGGCGCCTAACGCGTCGAGTGTTTTATCCTTTGCGACTCGCTTGGACGGGATCTTTGCAAAGCGTTCGACTCCATCCGCACCCGCTACGGATGGCGCCACATCATCGCCATCGTTCGATATTCGACACTTCGACGCGATCGAAGCGGAGTTGACCCAACAGGTGTCCGCTGCGTTCGATCCGTTCGTGAAGTCACAGTACTCCAATGGTGAGTACGTGCTCGCGAAGCTCGCCAAGGACCGCATGCGTCAGGCGGTCGACGAATTCGAACGGGCTGCCCGTCGAAAGCTGGCGCCAGGTGGAAGTTCTGCCGGTTCGGATACTCAGTACTTTGCCTTCCGTCTAGAAGGATCGAGCCCGGTCACCATTCTTCAACAAGAGACCTTTGCAGAGCTCATCCAGTTGTTGAGGTCTCTCGATTCCGCGGTGACGACCGCAGGTGCTTTGGTCGACCCCGTTCCCGCACCCAACACCGATCTTGCAGCTTGGAGGGAGCTGCCGGCTGCGCTGGACGCTCGCCTCAAGGCTCTCGACGTGACGTTCAAGATCGACCGACCCGAACGGACGAGCAATCGCGCGCTCGCCGTGTCGAAAGAGGTGCTGAAGCTCGCACGCAAGGTGTTGGTCACGCGCGCTCTCGACACGTTGCGAACAGCGAGGCTGAAAGCGCCGGAGGACGCCAAGACAGACGAATTCGTCGACGAGTTTGCTCTGGATCGCGCGCCGAAATTCGGAGACGGCAGTTGGTTCCAATTCGACGGATCCAACGTCAACAAGAAGGCACTCTTCGGTGAGAGCGCCGAGGCGCTCCTGTTGTTCGGCGATACGTTGATGGAGTATTGCGGAGACGACGATGATGACGCGTTCGAGCAACAAGCCGAAGATTTCAGCTCCGATTTGAACGCGCTCGTCCTTCGGTATTTCAACGCCTACGCTGAGGCTTGGAATCAGGCGCTCGCCTGGACCTCGAGCTCGCTCGAGAGCGGAAAGGCCCCCGAAGGCGCGCCCGGAACACTCGACGAGCTCAATCAACCGGAGCGAGTTCGGGAGGTCCTGACCGCTCTCCGGGAAAACATCGGCGTCGCTGGGCCCGAGTCGCTTGATTCGAAGTTGCGTCGCAAGAGCATCGACGTGCTCGACCGCGAGTTGGCTCGTTTTCGAAAGAGTTTCCCGACGCTCCCCGCAAAGGAAAAGGAAGACGATAAGGATCCGGTAGATCCCATCGGTGAGTTCGTCGGAATGCTCGAGGCGCAGCGCAGCGTGCACGAGACGCTGACCGGAGCGTGGGGATCGCAAGAGAAGGACTACCCGATCTTCACCATGTTCGACGCGACGGACAAGGAGGCGGCGCCTTGGAGTCGCTTGATCGCGCCCACTCTCTTCTTGCGAGACAACAAGATGGACGATGTCGTGTCGACCGCGCTTCGCGATCGATCGGTGCGGACCACCAACGAGGTCCAGATCCGCATCACGGACGAGTTCCAGGAACGGTTCGACAAGATCGTTGATGATCAGGATCTCGACAGCCTGAAGACGCAGTTTCCGTTTGCTCCCATTCGTAACCGCAGCGGGGCCGACATCCGTGACGTCGAGTCCGTTGTCTTCGAAGAATTGTACGACGCCACGAATGCACTGCGCAAAACCTGGGGTCACGTGCTGGCCTCGACCGCGCCAGAGTTCACCGCACTGCAAGAGCTCAATGTTCCTGAGCGTATCGAGTTTCTGAATAGGGTTGTCGGACTGGGCGATTTGACCTTCGGGGGCAACAAGAGCACGAAGTTCACCCTAGAGCCTGACGTCAAGAACGAGTCGATACAGGATCGCCACCTCAACAAGGTGTACACGGGAATTCGAATTGAAGTCGGTACGGTCATCGATGACTTGCTCGTGCCCATCGGTGGTTGGAAGCCTCGTCCATGCGAGTGGAGTTTCGAGGCGGCGTCGACCCTCAAGTTCGAATTCAGCGGCGCGCGCGTTGCGGATCTACGCTGGCCGGACGTCAAAGAGCATCCGGACAACTGGAACTCCTGGCTAGCGCTGCCGAGGTTCCTCTACCTTTACGCGGTGGATCCGGTTGGAGTCGGCAGCGACGGAGAAGTGGCCAAGGTGGTCATCGTGCGGCAAGACTCGATGGCTAAGTCGAATTCGGCGAGCAAAGAACAGGAATACTCGATCTTCTACGAGTTCAAGTGGGCCAAGCCGGTGTTGCCGGCGCAACCCGAGTTGAAGAAAACGATTCTCGATACCAGTCAGCGCATGAGCCCGAAATCATGATTTCAGCCTACGGCAAGTTACCGATCTCGAAAGAATACCTCCGCCACAATTGTCACGAGGGGTTGCCTCTCCGCTTTCGTGACTGGATGGATTCTGGATTCGACTATGCAGGTAGTCGGGAACTCGCTGCTCGCAAGGGCGTCGCGCAGCGAGTCTTCTACGCGTCGTCGTCAACGAAGTCGGGCATTGCGGCCGTCGTGATCCCGTCGAAGGACGCCAGTGGAACTCGGGAATTCCCGTTCGCGCTCTTAGCGACAACCACGTTGACGCAATCCGAGGGTTATTTTGCGTCGTGGGAAAGTCGCTGGACTGAACTCGAGCTGCAGTTCGAGAAGTTGAGAGCGGAGTCCGATACCGACGCGTTCTTCGATACCGTTCGTGGGCTCGATATTCCTGAATCGGGCCCCGAGGCCGACACCGCCGTCGCGGCAAACTGTTCGGCTCCATCGTGGATCGACGGCCTCTACCGACGTGACGCAGTCGATCTCTTCGTCCGGGCACTTTGGAGGCTGCGTGTCTTGCAACCGCACCTGAGCGAGGCCGGGCCGGAGCTGCAAAGGGTGAGAGTGCCGATCAACCGTTCCGACGAGCTTGGCCCGCAAATCGATCGTTGGCGTGCGATTCTCGGAGGGCTGCACTCGGCATACACGGGCGCCGTGAGCCTCTTCTGCCCAACCCCACTCGCGAGTCCGAAGGCGAAGCCGGGGGGAGCGTGGCTGATCTTCGACGAACCCCGCGTATCGGATTTCGGGGCCGCCCTAGGGGGACAACTCGAGGACGGCAAGGGGGTCGACCTCGTGGACAACGAAGGCCGACTGCCGGTCGACGGATTCGGGGCGTTTCGAGAGCGGCTCGAAGCGGGACCGTTGCGTCAGGAAGGGTCGATCGCCGACGTCCTCTCGTTCGATATCAACGGCTGACCCGTCTCCGCTGGCAAGCCCGGGCGTAATTGACCAGCCGTAATTGACCAGCGCAGGCAGCGCTGCAATTCAACCTGCGTTATCATGTCGTCCAACCGCCGGGCGTGCGGTGTGAGCGGGAGTTAACATGGCGACGTATCGGGTTGGAGATGTCCTCGCGGGGGGATATCGCGTCATCGACGTGAAGCGCGGCGGAATGGGGGTGGTCTACATCTCCCACCAGCCGCCGGATCGCTTTTACGCCGTAAAGACTGTTGATCCTGCCACCGCGTCCACCAGCGACCCGGAAGCCATCGAACAGTTCTTCAAGTACTTCCGCGACGAAGTCGACCTGTGGATTCGTGTCTCACGCCAGGCGCGCCACGAGAACATCGTCGAGGCGTTGCTCTACAACGAGCACGAACACTGGCTGTTTCTCGAGTACGTCGACGGGCTCTCGGTCGGCGAGGCGTCGCGTCGCAAGCCGTTGCACATGAAGCACACGGTCGACTGGTCTCTCGGCGTCGCGCGCGGCATGGACCTCATGCACTCCCGATTCAAGTTGATCCACCGTGACTTGAAGCCAGCCAACGTGCTCATCGACAAAGACGGTCTCATTCCGAAGATCTCCGACATGGGAATTGCGAAGGTTCTTCAGGAGGACGAGGGCGAGAACACCATCATCGGAACGCGGGGTTATCGCGCTCCGGAGACCTGGGCGGGGCGGACGGACTTCGTGTCCGACATCTACTCGTTCGGCGCCACCATGTACGCCATGTTGACGGGCGGGGCGCCGAAGGGGCGCGACAATCCGCTGCAGTCGGGTCGACAACTCGCGGCGCCGTCGTCGCTCAACGACCGCGTTCCCCCTGAACTCGACGCCATTACGCTCAAGTGCCTCGAAGAGGATCCGCGCAACCGCTACCAGAGTTTTGCGGAGATTATTCCACTTCTCGAGTCGCTCCCGACATTCACGGGGGACGTTTTTGACGCCGGCTACCACTACTGCAAGGATCATAAATACTACTCGCTGATTCGCGACGGCAAAGAAGTGTGCGACTTCTGCGAACAGACCACCTTCAGTGAGCAGCAACTCGAGAAGGCGCAAACCGGCGAAGCGACCGTGCGAGCAGACGCACCGGTCGTCGAGCATACCCAGCGCATTCCAGATTCGGTCCGTCCGTCCGGTGCGGAGTACACGCAAACGGCACCGACGCACATGAAGGACGGCGCCGCCGTGCCACGCACCATCGCGGCTCCTCCGATTGATCCGACACTCTCGGCACCCGGCGGCGCTCCGGCCGGCTCGATGGCAAGCTCCACCGTCACGGCGCCCAGCGATTCGGAGACCGAACCACGGTCCAAGGTCATGCCGATTCTCGCCGTTGTCATCTTGATTGCGATAGCAGCGGTGGTTTGGCCGATGATCAAGGGCGGTGCTGACCCGACGGAGAACGGCGGAAAGCGTATCGTTGATTCTAGTGGCGAGATCGGGCCGCTCGTCAAGAAGACGGCCGAGACCGGAGACTTGACGAATTGTGCCGACCCCAACTGCCTGTTCGACGGCGAGCGTCGAAAGTTCGAAGCGGACAACTCCGCCACCGTCGATGATCACCCGGGGCAACTGCAGTCGTTTTGTAAGGCGGCGCGCCATGTTGCTTGTGCGCGGTGCGGGCTCCGACACATCAGCGCCGCGTCTTGGATGAGCAAGGGCGGCTTCTGCTCCGGCTGCCGAAATCAAAAGTTCGTCAAACTCGACGGCAAGGATCAAGTCGACAAATAGAAACCGGGCGGCGTGCCTCATCGGAGGCAGCCGCCCGGTTGCTTGATCTCGAGTCAGTCGGCGTTTCGATTTCGTCGAAGAGTACGCTTAGTTCACGCTCTTCAGCACGTACTCGATGTCGTTCGCCGTGAAGACTTGCCGCACGATCCCGACATCCGGGGCCAGCGTGTACTCGACGTAGTCGCTTCCCACGCTGCCGCTCTCGTAGACGCGGACCGTCAGGCAGCGATCGTACTTGCCGAACTGTTGGCCGATCCCGGTGATCCGAATCAACTGACCGAGCCAGTTCATTTCGGGAGCGGTTTGCTCCGGGTTCGGAATCCGAATCAACAGTCGGCGGTCCTTCTGATCGATCACGCGAACGAGTTTGTCCTCGCGCGAGTTCTTCGACCAGTGCTGGGTGTCATTGATTCCGTCGCCGGTGATCGTCACGGCCACGTCGTTCTTGCGTCCGGTTCGTTTCTCCTCGCGTCGTCCGAGCGTCTTGCTCTCGTAGACGTAGGTCTTTCCCGGTTCGAGCGGGGCGTAGTCGGCGAAGCACGCGTACAGTCGATCCGCGGTCACCTTGTCGCTGTCTGACAGCGTGCCGTATCCCTTGTCTTCGAAATAGGTGCGAAGGTCCTCGTACGCCGTCTTGAAGTGGACCAGTGCGTCGGCCTCGTTCTTCTTGGACAGCGCCGTCTTTCCCAGCTCGTAGTTGATGCCGACGAGCTCGCGTAGGTTGTCGAAACCAGCCGCACTGGAGTCGAGCTCTTTCCAACGCGTCCGCCAGCGGCGTTGTTCTTCGAGCGGCAGGGTCTCTCCAGATCCGACGCGGTCCTTGCAACAGCGCAACAAGAGTCCGTCGAGGGCTGGGTCACGTTGGTCGCCTTGAAGATCTTTTAGCTCGTCGAGGTAGGCGAAGCTCTTTTCCGGCTTCGCCGCTTCCAGATTCGCCTCGCCGGCTGCTCGGAGGTAGACGCCGGCCTCGGTGTCGTTGACGAATTTCAAGTTGCGAATCGCTTTGGCTTGGACGTTGTTGAAGTGCTTCGCGGCGGCGCTGAAGTCACGAGTCTTGAAGTTGCAGAGCCCGATCGCCAAGTCGTCCGTTTGATCTCGGCCGTCGCTGGCGATGGCATTCGTCTGCTCGATCGCTTCCGCAAACTGACCGTTTTCGACGAGTGCGTTGCGATACGCGCGCTTGGAATCGGCCGCGAACGACGTGAGCTTGTGGGTCGAAACGACCTGATCGAGTTGCTTGGCTAGGTCCAGCCGCTCCGACTTGTCGCTTGTCTTCGCGAACATTTCGAGAATGCGACCCGCGTCCTGGTAAGCGTCGATGTTGTCGCTGATCTCAGTACGCAGTGCCGCTACTTTCGTGGCGTACGCGGCGGCCAACAGGGCGTCGTCTTGCGCTCGGGTGTCGAGTAGGGCTAACGCCTCGTCGGCGCCCTGGCGCTGAGCGACGTCGCGGACGTCTCGGTCGAGCTTCGCGAACGCCTCGCTACTGTTGATCGATCGAGTTTGATTGTCGCAACGCTTGCGAAGCGCGGTGCGCTCGCCGTCTCCTGGATTCAGTGCGGTCGCGTAAGTCATAGCTTTGTCTGCGGCCGACCTCGCTGCGTCGTGGCTATTGAGACGCATCTTGTTGTCTGCATCGATCAGTAGGCTGTCGATACAGCTCAGGCGAGCATCGCGAACGTAGTTGTTGTAGTTCTCGTGGCGAAACTCCGGTTCGATCGTTGCCAATGCGTCGAGCAAGTTGACCAGTGACTCAATCGGAACGTCGGTGTCGGTGGTGAGTTCTGCGGCGCGACGTTGATCGCGATCCGCTGACTCTTTTCGCTCGGTCCACCCTTGGTGACTCTTGAAGAACAGTTTGATCTTGCGGTCGAACGGTTCCCAGACGAGCGGACGTTCGACTCCGCTTTCATTATATTGCGCCAGCCAACCTAGGTACTGATTGGCGAGGTCTTCGCGGACCTGCAGCTCGTCGTTGCCATCTCCGGAGATCGCTTCGAGCTTTCTCGGCGTGTCGTACTCCCAAATGAAGTCGAGCATGTCCCGGTAGGCGAGGTGGAACGTGAACCCGGTTTGGGACTGCTGTTCGTGGAAACCTTCGAGCAGCCGCTTCACCTGGATGACCTGATCGGCGATCAACCTGTCACCGGTCTGGAACTCTCGGCGCGCCTTGCAGAACTGTAGGCGCGGTTCGCGTGCAAGCACCGGAGTGCTGTTCGCGATCTTCTCTGCCTCGTCGAAGAACTGCTGCGCGCGTTCGAAGTAGTCGGACTGACCTTCGAGAATTCCGATGCGCAAGTAGGTGATTCCTTTGCCCAGTTTGATCTCGTAGCGATCGACGTTGTCGTCGACCTTGGTTCGACCTTCGATCTTGCCGGCAAGGGGAAGCAGCTTCTTCATGTTGTCCAAGGCGCGTCGAGCGTTGATGTACCGCTTCGTCGCCTTCTTCGTCGACTCGGCGCGTTGCGTCGCGGTTGCGGTGTCGAGCGCGTTCTTGCGCAAGAAGACTGGCTCCTCGAGGTAACCCATCTCGAGGTTGACGCTTGCGTACGCCTTGTGGAAGTTCAGTTGCTCGAGCTTGCTGCCCTCCTCCAGTTTATGAATGCTGAGGATCCGGTCCAGCTCCGCTTCCGCTTTGCGTGGATCACCGGAGGAGAGCGCTTGGCGGGCCGTTGTGATGCCCGACTCGTAGACCGGGCCCTTGGCTGCGCAAGCGCTGAGAGCAGCGATAGCGAGCAAGACGATCAGATGCGTGGTCAATTTCATCGGGGGCAGTTCTCCTTGGGGTCGAATCAGTTGAAGACAATGACGAGCGGTTTGGTGGACCCGGAGGAGTCGCCCTGCGACTGACGTATCTGCGCAGAAAGGACTCCGCCGTTCTTGATCTCTTCGTAGTTGAGTCGCTCACCCTTTTTTGGTGCGAAGTAAACGACGCCAACCGTTCCCTCGAGCGCACCTGGCGAGCGCGCGATCAGGGTCGTGGTTCGTAACCTCTTCGCGTCGAAGTCTCGCTCCATACGCCCATTGGCGCCGGCGATGAGCGGGTGGGAGACGAACACACCGGGAAAGAAGAGTAGCCACATCGGTAGCGCTCGCCAGTGTGAGAATCGGCACCGTTTGTATGCGTCTTCAGCGGTGATTTGCTCGAGCGCGACTCCGCTGCTGGATTCGAGGGTGATTTTTCCGGGGACGATCTCGAAGTCCGACTCGCTGTCCTTGGAGGACTGGAGATAGATGAAGACCGGTACCACGCCGTACTTGATGAGATCCCGGTCGAACCAACGCCTCAGCTCGATAGTGGTGTCGGGAACGTCGGCGCCGAGGGTGAACTCGTCGAGTTGCGCGGGGTCGGGGAGATTGGTGACTTCCGGTAACGAGCGAACCGAGTACGAGGCGCAGCCGCTCGAGAGGGCCAAGAGGCCGGCCGCGCAGGCGAGGAAGCAGAACCGCTGGATCTGTCGCATGTTGAGACGGGTCAAATGGACACGGGCGGCGCCGGTGTGGTGATGGTGTGGCATGATTCCGGTTCGTTGATCGGTTTCGAGTCGTTGCACTGTTCCGAGTCGTTGCACTGTTCGTTCCTCCACAATACAGTCCCGCTTCTCAACCCCACGCGCTCGTCGGTTCGTGACGATTCGAACCGCCGTCAGCTCGTGTGGCACCGGGCAGTGTCGCCGTGCTGGGTTTCGACAAACCCGAGTCCACCGCGGCGACATGTCCTATGACGGGGCGAATTCTACACTTTCGACGTTCCGGTTCCAACGGTCCCGCGGCGGCGACGACGAATGAGAGACTTCGATGGCCAAGCTCTACTTCCGGTACGGCGCAGTGGGCAGTGCCAAGAGCCTGAATCTTCTCGCGGTGGCCCACAACTACACGAACCAAGGCAAGCGCGTCGTGGTGGTCAAACCGAGCTTCGATACCCGGTTTGGCGAACGAGAGGTCGCCTCGAGAGCCGGGCTGAGCCGCCAGGCGGACGTCGTGATCGGCGACGAAGGGATCCTCGACTTCGAGCCGTTCGAGGGGGCCCAGTGCATCCTCGTCGACGAGGCTCAGTTCTTATCGGCTACCGCGGTCGACCAGCTTCGCACCATGACGCGGAGAATGAACATTCCGGTGATTTGCTACGGTCTGCGCACCGACTTCCGCACGCGCGCCTTCCCCGGAAGCCTTCGCCTCCTGGAGCTGGCGGACTCGATCGAGGAGCTCAAGACGACGTGTGCCTTTTGTAATCGGAAGGCGGTATTCAATCTAAAGCACCTCGACGGGAAAGCGACCCTGGCCGGGCCGAGTAAGCAGCTCGGAGCAGAAGAACTCTACTTTGGCGTCTGTCACGAGCACTATATGGAGCAGCTGGGACTCGACGATCTGCGAGCAGTCGTCGATCAACGAGAGTGCGATCTCGAGTCGTAATCAGGTTTGGAAGCGGGGTTCGCCCCGCGTGCGAGAGGTATATCTCATGTCGGAACAACCGGCCGTCACCACCCTTGTCGATGAAATTCGTCGGATCTCTTACCTAGAGTCGGCTCTCGACCTGCTCGGTTGGGATCAGGAAACCGCGATGCCTCGTGGCGGCGCAAAGACACGCGCTCGCGCCCGCGGTGAGTTGACCGAGATTGTGCACAGTGCGTGGCAGGCGCCGAGTTTTAGCGACGCGCTTCGTGCCGCCGAGGACGTGGTCGACGGCGACGGTCGATCCGCACGTTTGGTACGCGAAGTTCGCCGCCGGTACGACCGTCGGGTCCGAGTGCCCAGCTCACTGGCCGAGGAGACCGCGATCGCGACGTCGGAAGCGCAGACCGCGTGGATCGAGGCTCGCAGCAAGAACGCGTTCAGTCAGTTCGCGCCCCATCTCGAGCGTCTCTTGAAGTTGCGCCGTCGTACAGCGGAGGCGCTTCGCTACGAGGGGGAGAGTCTTTACGACGCGCTGATGGACAAGTACGAACCGTACGGGCGCGCGGCGAAGGTTCGAGAGCTCGGCGAGCAGGTCAAGCCGACCTTGATCGAGTTGGTCGGAAAGTACGCTCCGATTTGCCGGGAAGTACGACGCGACTTCTTGTCGCGACCGTTCCCTGTCGAGCAGCAGCAGGCGTTCGGTGAACAGGTCTTGCGAGACCTCGGCTACGACCTCGAGCGCGGGTTGATCGCGGTCTCCGCGCATCCGTTCTGCAGCGGCATTTCCTCTCCTAGCGACGTTCGCGTGACGACTCGTTACACAGAAAACGACGTGAAGTCCGCCTTGTCGGGTTTGATTCACGAGTGCGGGCACGCGCTCTACGAGCAGGGGTTCGATCCGGAGTGGGAAGGGACGCCCGTCGCCCAGGCCATCTCCATGGGGATTCACGAATCGCAGTCTCGCTTGTGGGAGAACCAAATCGGCACGAGCCCCGAGTTCTGGTCGCACTACTTCCCCAAGCTCGTCGATCAGTTCCCAGATCAACTCGGCGACGTCGAACTCGATGAGTTCGTTCGAGCGTTCAACATTGTCGAGCCGTCGCTCATTCGTGTGGAAGCGGACGAGGTGACCTACAACCTTCACGTCTTGCTTCGGTTCGAGTTGGAGCAGGATCTATTGGAGGAACGACTCCCCGTCGCTGACTTGCCGACGGTTTGGAACCAGAAGATGGAGGAGTACCTCGGACTTCGACCGGACTCTGACGCCACCGGATGCCTACAAGACATTCACTGGAGCATGGGGGCGTTCGGCTACTTCCCGACTTACTTCCTGGGGAACGTCTACTCTGCGCAGTTCTACACCGCCGCTCGCGCCGCGCTGCCGGATCTCGACCAGCAGATTTCGCGCGGAGAGTTTCAGCCACTGCGCAACTGGCTGCGAACGGAGATCCATGAACTCGGGTCGGTCTACTCCGCGACCGAAATCTCCGAGCGCGTCAGCGGCACCGACCTGCACGCCGATGCACTATTGACCTACCTGAAGTCTAAGTTCGAGACGCTCTACTCATGACCGGGTGGGAGCGACTCGACAAAGAGTGCGTCGACAACAACCCTTGGTTTCGCATCTCCAGAGATCGCTACCGCTTGCCCGGCGGTGACGTCGGGACCTACACCTACGTCGACATACCGGGCTCGACCATGGTCATCCCTCGGCTTCCCGATGGCCGCGTAGTGATGGTGCGTCAGTATCGGTACTTGATGCAGCGCGAAAGCTTGGAGTTTCCGTGCGGTGGTCTGAAGGAGGGCTACGAGCCGCTCTTCAACGCTCAGGAAGAGCTGCGCGAAGAGGCGGGGTTGGAAGCGACGAGTTGGACGAAGCTGGGAGAGTTCGCGCCGTACAACGGAGTTTCCAATGAGTACTGCCACGTCTATCTCGCCGAGGAGTTCTCCGCGGTCCCTGCCACTCCCGAAGAGACCGAATCGATCGAAATCCTGCACATGACGTTCGATGAGATTCGCACCGAGATTGCGCGGGGTACCCTTTGGGACGGCATGACCGTCGCTTGCCTCTCCATCTACGACGCTCACCACCCGACAGTAGGCAACGAGTAACCCCATGTTGTTGATCGATAATCGTGACATTCGTGACCCGCGACTGAACCTGGCGTTGGAAGAGTACGCCGTCCGCCACCTTCCGGCCGACGAGAACTACGTCCTGCTCTACATCAACGAGCCTTCGATCATCATCGGGAAGAACCAGAACACGCTCGAGGAGATCAACCACGACTATGTGCGGGCGAAGGGCATTCACGTCGTGCGGCGCATCTCGGGTGGGGGCGCGGTCTACCACGACTTCGGGAATCTCAACTTCTCGTTCATTCAGCGCTACCGCCAAGGCGCCATCCTCGACTTCGCCCGCTTCACCGGGCCGATCGTCGCCATCTTGAACGAACTCGGGGTGCCCGCTGAGCTCACCGGGCGAAACGACATTCTCGCCGGCGGTCGGAAGATCTCCGGCAACGCTCAGTTTTTCACGGCGAACAAGATGTTCAGCCACGGCACGCTCCTGTTCGACTCGCGACTCGAAGAGGTCGTCGAAGCGCTCAATGTAAAGATGAGCAAGATCACCTCGAAGGGGCTGAAGTCCGTCCGCAGTCGCGTCGCGAACATCACCGAGTTTCTCGACGGCACGATCGACATGAATGGGTTTCGCGACCGCATTATCGACGGACTCTTCGCGGAGCAGGGCGGTGTCACACGACACGAATTCGACGACAGCGAGTGGGACGCGATTCGCGAGTTAGCGCAGACGAAGTACCACACGTGGGAGTGGAACTTCGGGTCGTCTCCCGCCTTCAATGTTCAAAAGACCCACCGGTTCCCGATCGGGGAGATCGATGCCCGAGTCGACGTGAAGAAGGGGGTCGTGCAGTCGATTCGTTTCTTCGGAGACTTCTTCGGCGAAGCGGACGTGGCCGACTTGGAGGCGCAACTCACCGGAATACGGTTCGATCGCGAAGCGATCGCGGAGGCGTTGGCCGGCGTCGACGTCTCGAAGTACTTCGCGGGGCTGAGCGACGCTGAGTTTGTCGATTTTCTCTACTGAGCGCTTACTGAGCGCTAAGTCGCCAGATTCTCGGTCGCCCACTCCCACTGCGACACGCGAACTTCGCATCCTTCGACGCAGAGAGCTCCTTCACAGCCGCCGCCAGGATCGAAGCGGTGCATCCACCAGCCGCAGTGTGTCGATTCGTCGAGATCGCTCGATACGAGCTCCGCTTCCGGAGTCAGCGTGACCACGAAACGGTCGAGTGGAGCGCTCAGCCCTCCCCCCTTCGCTTTGAGGTACGCTTCCTTTCGCGCCCAGCATCGATAGAACGCGTCGACTCGTTCGGATCCCTCGAACCGCTCGTACACTTCGACCTCGGTCGCAGAGAAGTACCGGCGAGCAATTCCGTCGAGGTCGCGACTTGCGCGGCGGTGTTCGACGTCGATTCCGATCGCGGCGTGTGACGTGACACCCAGGACGACGACATCGGCCGAGTGAGTCAGGTTGAACTCGATGGGGTGCGACGACTCGGCCAGGCGAGGTTTGCCCTGTTCGCCGTACTCGAAGGTAACATCGCTCGGGTCGCATCGCAGGTAACGACCGAGAACAGATCGAAGGAGCGCGCGACCGAGGGTGAAGCGGGCACCGAGGTCGTCGGTGACAAAGCGGTCCGCACGACTCTGCTCTGACGTGTTCAACCAGGTGCGGCACTCCTGAACCACCCCAGCGCTCGCGACGAGAGAGCCTCGCCACAGGTGTAGCGCCGACGCGTCGACCACCGGTTTCGTCGGGCCGGGCACCCAACCCGAAGTCATCGCACTCATGAAGTCGGGCTCGGACTATGCAGCCAGTGACGCAGCCGTTTCATGCCTTCCTCGATCGACACTTTCGGCTCGAAGCCAAGGTCGCGTTTTGACGCGGAGATATCGAAGAAGTGCGTCGTCGACAGTTGGTGGGCCAGAAAGCGCGTCATGGGTGGCTCGCGTCGTACCCGGAAGAAGCGGTAGATCTTCTCGAGACGTCGGCCGATCCGGAACGCTCGTTCGGGGTCCATCTGTTGGGTGATGGGGGGCAGGTCAGCCGCTTGAAGAATGCGCCCGAGTAAGTCTGACATGGCCAGCGGTTCACCGTTCGTGATGAAGTACGCCTGGCCGGCGATCGGCGAATCTTCGCCGAGCCTTTCGGCCGCGAGCAAGTGAGCGTCGACCGCGTTGTCGATGTAGACAGAGTCGACACGGTTGCTGCCGTCGCCGATGAGTCGCAAGCGTCGTCGTCGACCGCGAGCGACGATTCGCGGCACGAGATGGTTGTCGCCCGGGCCCCAGATCAAGTGGGGGCGCAGCGCAACCGTCGACAGTCCGTCGATCTGAGCGTTAGCCTCTAACACCATGCGCTCCGCTTGCGCCTTGGTGTGGGGGTAGTCGGCTAGGTAGTGGTCCGCGTACGGTGCCGATTCATCGACCGCTTCCAGGTTACCGCCGTTGGAAACGACGCTCGGAGAGCTGGTGTAGATCAACCGCGAAATTGAATTCTGCACGCACGAGGCGAGCACGTTCACCGTGCCGGTGACGTTGGTGGCAAAGAAATCGTCGCGCTTGCCCCAAATCCCCGCCTTGGCCGCGACGTGAAAGACCACGTCGCAATCCCGGGCGGCTCGAGTCACGAACTGCGGATCGGCAATGTCGCCACGCGTGACGGTCACGCCGCGCTTCTCGAGGTCCGGGTACTCACCGCGCGCCAGACTCACCACGGATACGTCGGCGTCGAGCAGTCGATCGATGATCCCACGTCCCAGGAATCCGCCCCCGCCGGTGACCAGGGCTCTCTGGAAGGGTAGGGACATGATCAGTGGCTCGCTCACGGACAAGTTGGTCAGCTAGTATGGGGGGCGCGACTATTGAACCCGAGGCGCGGCCCATTCGGCTAGCCGTTCCCGAAAGATCTTCGAGTTGTGCCGGATGTCGACGGGGAAGCTCGGGTGAAGAAGGAAGGTGCCGATGGCAGCGGTGGCCGGGCACTCTCGTCCCAGCTCACGCAGTTCCTTTTCGATTCGCGACCACTGTCGCTTCGGCGTTTCCGCCTCGAGTTCGACGCAGAGCACGGGGCAGTGTTGTCCCGGGGCGCCTACGCCGACGAGTGCGGTGCGGCGGACCTCGACGTGGCCGTTGAAGACCCCTTCGCACGCGAGGGTGTAGAGGTCGCCCTTCGGCGTCATGACTCGGTGACTCTTCCGTCCGCAGAACCACAGACGGCCGTGCTCGTCGAGGTACCCGAGATCGCCCATGCGGTGACGGACTTGATCGCCGCTTTTGATCTTGGCCGCCGTGGTCGCTTCCGGACGCGCGAAGTACTCACGGGTGACGACCGGACCGGCGACCGTGATTTCGCCGACGGTTCCGGGGGCCACTGAAGTCATGGCGCTCTCGTCGGGAATCGGCGCGTCGGTCACCTCGATGATGGCGACATCGATTCCCGGCATGGTGCGTCCTACACAGATTCCGCGACCGCGCCGAGTGGCGTCGAGTTCGGAGAGAACCTCAGCCGCTGCGATGCTACTGACGGGCAGAGCTTCCGTCGCTCCGTACGGGGTGTGCACGTCCGCGTTACCGGTCAGGCAGCGCCTGAACCGATCGAGGTCGGGCGGCGTCGCGGGCGCCCCGGCGGACAGTACTCGACGCAAACTCGGAAGCTCGACACCGTGCCGATCGACATGCTGCCCGACGCGGCGGATGACAGCCGGTGATCCGAACATGTTGGTCACCTTGTAACGCTGAATCGGTTCGATCACCTGGCGAGGATCGACACGGCCCGGTCGACTGAAGTCCATGCGCGGAATCACCGCGGCCATTCCCAGCGCGGGGTCGAAGAGGGCGAAGAGAGGAAAGGTGGGGAGGTCGATCTCGCCCGGCTCGATGCCGTACGTCTCTCGGATCCACTCCACCTGCGTGCAAAAAATGCCGTGCGTGTAGACGGCACCCTTCGGGGTTCCGGTCGACCCGCTGGTGAACAGGATAGCGGCGGGGTCGGAGTCGTGCGTCGTAATGTAGCCGCTGTGGCTCTCCGACTGACCGAGCCTTCGCACCCGTTCGAGCGTGACGCCCCCGAAACCGAACCCGACGTGGACGACCCGCTTGATCGATCCCTTGGCCCAGCCGAACAACCGACGTGCGATCTGAGCCTTCGGGACGCCGACAAACGTCGTGGGCGCGGCCTCTCCCAGGCAGGTTCGCAGGGCCGGGAGGCCTATTCCCGGGTCGATCATGACCAAGACGGAACCCATGCGCAGCAGCGCAAACGTCAGCGCGAAGAACTCGCGGCCGGGCGGCACCATGACGGCGACGCGTTCGCCGGGCTCAACCCCGTAGGCGCGCAATCCTCGCGCGATTCGGTCCACGTCATGTGCAAACTCGGCAAAGGTGACGGCCGTGTGGCCACCGCTCTTCGTCGGCAGGAAGAGCGCCGGGGCGTCGGGGCTCTGCGCGACTCGAGCGTCGAGTTGCGAGGCGACGTTGCGCTCACCGGTAGGCTGGCTCGTGGGTCCGTCTTGCACTGGCGTCGTGCTCACGTCGTATGGCGGTCGAGGAACTCCCGGACGGCCGGGACTATTTCTTGGTGAGCGTCTTCCAGAATGTAGTGACCACACTCTGGGTACACGTGCGATTCCGCGTCCGGGAATCGCTCCTGCCATTCGGCGAGGAAGTGTCGATCGAAGACGAAGTCGCGCAGCCCCCAAAACAGTTGCATGGGTCGATCACGGAACTGTGCGAGCTTGTCGGCGACGTCTTGAATGTCTTCGTAGCCACGATCCCCCGGCTTGAGGGGGATGTCCTGCACAAAGCGATGCACCGCGCGGCGTGTTTCCCAGGAATCGTACGGTTCGAGGTACGCTTCGCGAGTGGCGTCGTCCAGCAGTCTGGCTTGGCAGCCTATGTACGACGCGGTCAATCCGAACAGGTTGAGGCCGCGCACCAGCATGGCGCCGAGTCGATTCGACCGAGCGAGCGCGAGACCGAGCGGGAACCGCTTGGACTTGGGAAGAGGGAACGCGGCGGTGTTGAGCACGACGAGCCGGGCCACTTTGTCCGGGTTCAAGGTCGCCCAACGCATGCCGATCATTCCGCCCCAATCGTGAACGATCAAGGTGACCGGCTCGTCCAGGTTCAAGCTGTCGATGAGCTGGCCGAGGTCGGCGGCGCGCTGGGTGAAGTGGTAGTCATACCGCGAATCGTTGGGCTTGTCGGAGCGTCCGCAGCCGATGTGATCGGGTACGATACAGCGATACGAGTCGCGCAGTTCCGTCACCAGGCGGCGATAGTAGAACGACCACGTTGGATTGCCGTGCACCATGACGACCGGCGGGCCTGAGCCCTCGTCAAGATAGTGGTAGCCGATACCGTCGAGGTCGAGTCGTCGGCCCTCGAACGCGTACTGGGAGATCACCATTCCCACCCCTGCATCAAACAGTTGAGTCCACTACCGATACCTAAGAACGCGACGTTGTGTCCGCGCTCCAGAACCCCGCGTTCGGCCGCCATGGCCGCGGTCAACGGGATAGAAACCGTTCCCATGTTTCCGAGGTACGGAAACGTGATGAAGTCCTTCTCTTCCGCGATCTGGATTCGATCCAAAATGGTACTGCGGTGAGCGGAACCGACCTGGTGGCAGATCGTGCGATCGATGCCCGGCGAACTCCACTCCATCGTCTCGAGGAACGCGTTCCAGGTGCGCACGCCGAGTTCGACACCGTGCGTGAGCACCGCGACCGAATCGGTCAGCATGAACTCTTCTCGCAGTCCCAACCGTTCGTCGAGCGGCCGGTGTCCCCACAAGCAGAGTGCGTGGTGTTCGGGGGAAGACTCATCAACCCCTCCGCGCAGACGGGGAAGCTCGTCTCGCCCAAACGAGCCGTCGCTGACGATGACGGCCGCGGCGCCGGAACCACCGGTCAAGGTCGCGAGCGCCTTGGTAAAGAATGCGAGGTCGAGACTCGAGTTCATGCGGTCGATGGCGATGTCGTTGATGTCGCGAGCCGACTCGCACGCCACCACGATCCCGGCTCGTATTTGGCCGAGTTCGATGCGGTTGGCGAGATCGTGGATCGCGTTGATCACTCCGAGGCATGCGTTCGAAATGTCGTAGATCGAGGCGGATCGGTCCGCGCCGATTTCGCTGGCCACTCGACAGGCGGTGGCTGGTTCCATTTGTTCTCGGCAGACACTCGCGAATACGACCGCTTCCAGTTGCTCGGGCCGCACGTCGCACTGACCGAGAGCGTGGCGTGCCGCTGCCACAGCGCCTTGGGAAACGGGGAACCCGGGCTCCCACCAGCGCCGCTCGTCGACGCCGGTCAACGTCTTCAACTGTCCGACCGGGAGGTGGCGTTTCTGGTAGAGAGGTGCGAGCCGCTCTTCGAGTTCGGACGAGGTGACCACGACGGGGGCGAGTTCGTACCCGATCGCTTCCAGTCTGACTCGCGAGTATCGCGTGCTCATCGGGACTCACCACCGTCGGCCGTCTCGACCCACTGCGCCGAGAAGTTCACCATCTGATAAATAGTTCGGCCGTCGACCGAAAGGAAGCCGTCGGCGGTGATGGTGCGCGTCTCCGGATCGATCGACGAGATGGTCGCTTCCACCGTGACTTCGTGATCCTTCTGAATGTACTGACCGCGGTAGATCCACTCGTGCTTGGATCCGCACGCCATCGATTCCAAGACGCCGCGCGTCGGGTCGACGTCGAAGGCGTCCATGGCGCGAAGCTGCATGAGTTGCAGGAACGCTTCGAGGCCGAGCGAGCCCGGGCACACCGGGTCTTGGTGGAAGTGTGCCGCGAAGAACCACGCGTCTTCATCGACGACTTGCGAGCCACGCACGAAGCCGAGTCCGTGCTCGCCACCCGCGGGGTCGTAGTGAGAGACGCGGTCGATCATGCGCAGTCGATCGCGCGGGAAAGGATCGTGGCTCGGGTAGTCGAGCGCCGTGGCTCGCGCCGTCTCCTCGACCGACGGTGCGTACAAGCCGGCGTCGCGGATGCCGATCTGCGTCGCGAGTGCCTCGGCCGTGAAGAAGCCGAAGTAGGTGGTTCCTTCGTAGACGGTGCCAGCACGATCGCGGACGTGCAGGTCGTAGTGCTGGATGATCATTCCGCCCGAGTTGGAGACCGCAGTCAACTTGACGGTGGTAGTCAGCGTGCCGCAGTCGGGAGTGACTGGGCGTAGCTGAACCGCCGATCCGCCTAGGTTGCGGAACTTCAGATCGACGTCATTGACCAGGGCGGAACCGAGATACGCCGCCAGCCAGCCACACGGCTGCAGCGCAACTTCGAGCAGCACCGCGAACGGCATGCGTGCGCGACCGCCGGGGAGTTGGAAATACCACTCTTCCGGGGGCACGTCGTACTGCGCTTCGATCTGAGTCCCGGCGGCGAGGACGAACGGCGTCCCGCCGTGAATCGCCGTAATACGATCCAAGAACTTGTAGGGCGCGCCCGGCAGTCGCGCGATGACTCGGTCGTGATCGAACGGTTGGTACGGCGCGCCGAATGCCTCCGACGGATTGCCGACGGCAAAGGCGACGATTCGATCGTTGTCGTAGAGCGCCGGCTTCTGATCGTAAGGGCTGGACGGTTGCTCTTCCGTGCTGCTTGCGGGGGCTGCGGCGGGGGTGCCCAGCCAGACGCTCTCGATCGCCTCTCGAGTCATTCCCTCGAGACGGACCGACATGTCGTTCATCTCGACGACCGCTCGACCGTCCGCGTACATGAGCACGTCGGCGAGCACGTACGGCTCGTTCGTGGTCGAGCCACTCGTATCCGCATCGCTTGCGCCGGTCCGAGAGGCGGGGCCGTAGCCGACCTCCTTCACCGTCACTTCGTACTGCACTCGCTGCGTCGACTCCGTCACTTGGCCGCGACACTTCAACCGGCTGCGCACACCGGCTATCGGTTGGTGGGTGATCGAACCGCGTTCCCCGACCCAGCCCATGCGCATGAGGAAGATTCGCAGGGTGTGCAGGCAGCACTCGTACATGAGGGTGCCGGGCATGACTTGGTCATCGGAGAAGTGGCAGGTGAGAAACCAGTCGTCGGGGTGAATGTCGAGTTCGCCGCGGATCCGGCCGAGCCCGAACCGTCCCCCTTCGGGCGCGAGTTCCAGGATCCGATCGACCAGCCGCATGCGCCCGGACGGAAGCGTGTCCGGATCTTTCAGACCGAGCGCAGCGAAGCGCTCGCCGAAACACGCCGCGAGGTCTCCGCTGCGAAGCGCTTCGATCTTGCTGTCGTCGTAGGATTCGACCGAGTGCCCGAGGAAGGGAGCGAGTTCCCGCCAATCGGCGCAGCGAATACCCGGGCGCGGGGTGAGATCGAGCCGCGTCTGCACGATGCCTTGTCCGGCGTCGAGTTCTTGTTGCGTGAAGAAACCGGCGCACCCGTTTCGCATGGACAGTACGGGCCGTCCGTCAACCGTGGCGTCGAAGAAGAAGCGGAAGAGCGCGGTGTCACCTTGGTAGAAGAAGTGGTCGATCCGGATGTCGTAGCGAATCGTCGAACCAGGCGCCGGGAGCTCATCGTGAAACGTGATCTCGGCATCGAGCAGTCGGTAGACGCCTTCTCCGCGGGTGTGGAAATCAATTCCCAGGTACCCGGACAGGAAGAGGTCGGCCTGACCCGCTTCGACCGCGATGCAGACCGGAATCCGATTGCCGTCGAGATACCAAGCACCGGGCACGATGTCGTGTTCGGTCACCACTCGACCCGACCCGAGGGATCGAGGCGTCCCTTCGAGCTCCACGATGCGGTGCGCCAACATCAAGGGATCGTCGGGAAGCCGGACGCGAGTGGGGAGCTGATCGACCGCTGCGAACTCGTTGCCGAGGACGTCGGCGAGGCTGCCGATCGCGAGCTTCATGCAATCATCGGTATCGAAGATCACGTCGGTGCGGTCGGTGGTCGCAAACGTCGCCGGCTGACCGGCGGCCGTCCGGACCGCTTTGGTCGGGATCACCTGCGACGGCGGGTGGCGGTCGGACGTTGCAGGAGACACGGACGTCGAAGGAGACGCCATGCTCCGCTCGAGCGCTATACGCTCGACCAGTTCGGCACCCTCCGCTGCGAACTCGAGATACGCGGCGTGCGCTTGGTTTGTCGCGCGTTCGGTCGCCTGAAGATGGTCGATCGCGACGGCAACCGCCTCGAGGGTTTGCCCCGTGGGTTGCGGCACAGTGGGTTGCGGCACAGTGGGTTGGAGCGCAGCGGGCATCGGGGGCATCGTCGGGGGCGGAGCGACCGCCGAACGAGACGCAGTCGAGACACGCTTCGGTTCGGGGGGGTGAAGTCCGTCGCCGTCGATCGGTGCGTGCAAGCGCGCCACCGGTAGCGTCGCGCGCGCGTCGCTACTCGGCGTCTTCGGTAACGCACGGTCTAGGTCGACGGGTATGCGCTCGACGATCAGCCGCGCCAGCCCCTCGAACAGCGACCGCGTTTCGGACCGGCCACTGCGAAGAACGGAGAACGCACAGTGCGGACGCTCTCCCAGGATGGCGTCGATTGCTCGGGTGGCTGACGTGCCGGGACCGACCTCCAAGAACAGACGGACTCCATCGGCGTACGCGTTTTCGATCAACGCCGGGAAGTCGAACCCGGACACCGCTTGGTCAGTGATGGAAGCGGCGGCGCTCTGGGAGGTGACGTCGTACGCCATGCCGTGAAACGCGCTGTAGAGACGGAGCCCTTCCGGGACGGTCACGGGATGGCGGTGTAGCTCGAGGTACTGCTCTCGCACTGATTCAACGACGTCGCAATGAACGGTGGAGACACCGCGCAGCTCGACGAAGGTTGCCCCCAGCTCGGTGACGACTGTTTCCACTGCGGAGCGGTCGCCGCCGATCACGGTTTCGTCAGGTGTGTTTGCAATCAACACGTAAGCGCGGCTGTCAGCTTTCAGCTGTTCTCGAACCGTCGCCGCACTTCGGTCGACCACGCCGACACGCCAATCGACTGGTTCGCCGGCGGGCAAGTCCCACGCGCGGCGCGCGGCGTCGCACGGTCCGGAGAGTTCCTTGGCAAAGAGTGGGCTTGCTAGCATGCGCTCGAGCATGCCGTCGCGATCTCTCCACACTCGGTTGCTGAAAAGCGATGCGGTCTCGCCCAAGCTGTAGCCGATGGCGGCCGACGGTTTTACTCCGCAGTCGCGAAGAACGTCGGTGACCAGCGCGCCGGTGGCGACCTGCGCGAAAATCGCGGCGACCGCGTCGTCGAGCGTCGAAGGATCGGCATCGTCAGCCCAGTAGCGATCACACTGCCACTGATCGAGCAGCCGGTCGTTCTCGCGGTGTTGCTGTTCTACGACCGAGGTCCACGCGGCCGCGAGTTCGCGACCCATTCCCAAGTAGTGACTGCCGGAGCCCGGGTAGACGAAGGCGAGTTGCCCCGCCGGTCCGAGCGGCGCCGATTGAACGAACACGCGGTGGTTGTCGGCAGGGGACAACTGTTCACCGGCGAGGTGGCGGCGCGCTGCGGCGATCGCGGTCGAAAGCTCGTCGGATGACTCGGCAACCAGCGCGACCGCATGCGCGTGTTGCGAATTGAGCGGGCGCTCTGCTAGCCAGCGTCGCGCCAGTTCGCGAACGTCGACCTCGGCGGTGATTCGCGAATGAAGATCGTCGAGGGCAGAGTCGACGTCTACGTCCGTCTCTGCTTCGATGGCGAAGAGCGCTGGCCGCCGGCTGGTGCGCCGCCACGAGAACTCGACGGCGGGATCAGGGTCGGCCTCCTCGAGCACGACGTGCGTGGCGGAACCGTCGACACTCGACTGTGCGACTTCGGCGATGCGGGGACCGTCGGCCCGATTGTGAACCCAACCCTGATCGGCGTGGCGCAGTTGCGTCGCCAGCGCCAACGCAGAGCTAACGATCGCGCCGAGTCCGGCCGCGGCACCACACTCCCCGATTCGCGTTTGCACGTTCTGAGTGAACTCTTGTGAGTGAGCGCAGGCCGCCGTGGACTTTGCGCGTGCCGAGGCCAGCTGCGCGGCGTCCGGCGATCCGGACGCGGAGGCGATCGATCGAATGGTGGCGTAGATCGGCCGCCCAGATTCGATCGCGTCCGAACGTCGCATGATGGCGACGGCGAACGCGCCTTCGCCGACGACGCGGTTCTCGATCGGCGCCATCGCTTGCTGCCCGAGCAGTGCACGAAGATCTCCGCCGAGTTCGACGCCACCCACGATGGCGCGGTCGATATCGCCAGCGCGCAAGGTGTGCACGGCGTGCTCCAAGGCGCGCAGGCTCGACGTCTCTTCGCTAGAGATCGTGAACGATGGCCCACCGAGTCGAAGCTCGCGGGCGATGCGGCTCGCGACGATGCCGCCGAGCGCCCCTAGGGTGCGTTCCGAAGTCAGAGGTGGGCCGACCTTCGCTTTCAGTCGCTCGATCCACTCGAGGACGCCGGCGTCATCGGGGGCGAAGCCGTGATCGCTGGCCCAAACCCGCGTTCTCGCTTCGAGTCCCCAGCGAATGGTGAAGTCCGTCGTGCACGGATCGAGCGCGATGCCGACGAACGCTCCGGTGCGTCGACCATCCTCGTCGGACCAGTTCGCTTCGTCGAAGGCGTCGGACGCCGCTTCGAGCGCTGTCCACTGCTGCGGAAGCACCGCGCCAAACTCGTTCGGCGGGATTCGGTAACGGCCGACCGGGATCGACAGCTCGTCGAACCAGTGTCCGTCAATTCCGTCGAACTCGTGCCGTTTCGTTTCCCGACCCCACCAACCGAGGGGGGTTCCTCGAGTGCGCGCGCCACGGCCGAGCAGCACGTCAGGTAACTCGGATCGCGAAACGTTGGGCAGACACGCACCGAGGCCGACGATCGCGATCGGCTCTTCGGTTGGATCTGCCTCGGTGCTTCTTTCGTCGGTTCTCTTCGCTTCGGAGTTGCTAGCCGTATCGTCGACGACCGTAGCGCGGACGTCGGGCGTCGCGGCCCACTCTTCGATCAACACGTGCGCGTTGATTCCGCCGAACCCGAATGCACTGAGGGCGGCGCGGCGCGGCGTGTTGGCGTTGCGCGGCACGAATCGTTCGGACTGCTCGAGCACCCGGAAAGGTGATGGATCGAGTTCGAGCTTCGCACTGGCGCGTGCGAAACCCGCCGTCGGCGGAAGGGTCTCATGCCGGAAAGCGAGGAGGATTTTGGTCAACCCTGCGGCACCGGCGCCGGTCAACAAGTGACCGACGTTCGACTTTACCGATCCTATGACGCAGCGTTCCTGCGCGGGGCTATCGGTCTCGGAAGCAGACGTCCACAGCTCTTTCAAGCTGGTCGCCTCAATCGCATCGCCGAGCGGTGTGCCCGTGGCGTGACACTCGATCAAGTCGACATCTTGCGGTTGCCAGTCGGCGCGCGCGTACGCTTCGCGAAGGGCGCGCAGTTGTCCCTCGGTATCCGGGGCGAGCAAGCTGCCGCCGAGATCGTTCGACAGTCCGATACCGCGGATCACTCCCCAAATGGTGTCGGAGTCGCGGACCGCGTCTTCGAGGCGACGCAGGGCGAACAATCCGCCCCCTTCGCCGACCACCAAACCATTGCCGCGTTCGTCAAACGGTCGACAGATACCGTCGGGCGATACCGCTCGCAGTTGCGAGAAACCCATCTGGGTGTACTGGCAATCGGGCCGCGACACGCCACCGGCGAGCACCGCATCGAGGCGACCGGCATGGAGTTCACGCGCCGCTAGGTGGAGCGCGTACAGAGACGACGCGCAGGCGGCGTCGAGCGTGCTCGTCGCGCCGGTGAAGCCCAACGCGGTGGCCAGAAGTCCGCCGGGTAGTCCGGCCGCGTAGCGATTCCGGGGATCGGCCGCGGGTTCTTCGGCGAGCGGGAATGACGGGTCGAGATCGCGAACGATGGTATCGAACACTTCGCGCGACAGGGCTGACGCCGATTCCGTCGGCAGCACGATGTTGCCGAACACCGCGCCCACGCGATCGGGCGCGAATCGATCCAAGCGGCCGCTCTCGAACGCACGACGTCCGACTTCGAGCGTGATCGCAATCAGAGGATCGAGTCCGTCGGGATCGACGCCCGCCGCGAGGAGTCGCTGGCGCAGGCGTGGATCGATCGGGGGCGTCGCCTCCAGAAAACAGCCGCGAGTCGAGTTCACCCGATCTGCTTCGCCGATGGAGTCTGACGCGGCGATCTTTGGAGGCAGCACCCAACGGTGCTCGGGCACTTCCTGTGCGGCGCTTCGTCCGTCGCGGACCAACGACCAAAAGTCGTCGAGATCGGATCCGCCGGGGAAGATCCCGCCGAGACCGACAATGGCGATGGGATCGAAGCGAGTCATGATTCACCGAAGCGTCAAGGGGCGAAGGGGACCGCGAAGAGTAGCGGTCTTGCGAATGGAACCCGGCATTGTAACTGAGCGGATTCGAGAGGGACAGACGGGTCGCGGCAATGCCGCCCGCGTGCGAACGGTTCTTTGCAGTGATTTGCCCGAGTGCGACGTTCGATTGGGGCCGCGTCCGAACTAGCGCCGGGAGCGGTTGCCACCCACCGTGTCGTGAGTCGTCCGCCGCACGAACGGCGCCGTATCCGAGGGTCCAAGCGCGGTGTCCCACCGGGCAGGGGGGACAGAGATGCGTCGATTGTCTTGTGGGCGGGAGGGTGCAACGCGACTACGGGACCCTCGGTGACATGACATTTTTGGCTGAGTCCGCGGTCTGGCTGCGATTTCGTCCGATAAGTCACGGAGTAGTAGTCTGAACCCATTCGATATCGTATTATCATTTCAGGGTCGTGGGTGACGCCCCCGTCTTTCAGTTCGATTGGAGTCGGCACTTGGTCAAAGAGATCGCGATCTGGGGAGGCCTCCTGGTAGTCGCGTTGCTCCTCGGATTCGCGGGCACGCGGGCGCCGAGCGCCGTCTCAGCCAAGGCTCCGGAA
>JAJFFE010000011.1 GCA_021776775.1 Planctomycetota bacterium
TCCGGGGTCTCGGCAAGAAGGAAGCGCAGCGGCAGCTGGAAGAACTGTAGCTTGCGAATGCCGACCAAGGCGATGGGATTCTCCCCATGAGTAGCGCACCGAGGCGTCGACCGTTCCTCACTGCGCGGTGGGAGAACCTCGTCATGTTGAACTTCGAGATCGATCCCGCTCTGCTTGTCGACGATGTTCCGGGGGGCACCGAACTCGACTTCCACGACGGGCGTACCTTCGTGAGTGTCGTCGGTTTTCAGTTCTTGAACACTCGAGTGCGTGGCGTGCCGATACCCGGCCACCGACACTTCGAAGAAGTGAACCTGCGGTTTTACGTGCGTCGTCGCGGCCCGGATGGTTGGCGTCGGGGTGTTGTCTTCATCAAGGAGCTCGTTCCGCGCTGGGCGATTGCGTTCGTCGCCCGCGTGATTTACGGCGAAAACTACTGCTCGTTGCCCATGAGGCACTCTGTTGCCCTACCTCGACTGTCGTACGAATGGAAGTCGGCGGGGGCATGGCAACGAATCGCCGTCGAAGTTGGTGGTGATCCCGTGTGCCCTCCGAGCGGCTCCGAAGAGTCGTTCATTGCCGAGCACTACTGGGGCTACTCGAAGACCCGCCGCGGCCACACCATCGAATACGAAGTTGAGCATCCCCCGTGGCTAGTTTGGTCCAACGCCGTTCCCGAGTCTGTCGGAGAGGTCGCGAACTTCTACGGGGAACGTTTCGTCGAGCCGCTGAGCGCTCCGCCGAGTTCGACGTTTGCCGCCGAGGGCTCGTTGGTATCGGTGTATCCCGGGCAACGGATCTTGTAGAACCCTTCGCGTCTGCCCGGTAACAGTCGCTAGCCCGGGCCAGAGCGGCGCCAAGAGCATAGAGTCCGAGGAGGAAACGATGAGCAATGTAGTGGTGATACTCGAGATGGGCATCAACGACGGCCAAGCCGACAACTTCGACACGTTCATGAACGACATGATCGGCACGACGCGCGAAGAGCCCGGATCGCTCACCTATGAGTGGAGCGTGAACCCAGAGCGCACGACGTGCCACGTGATCGAACGATTTGCCGACTCGGACGCCGTGATGGCCCACCTTGGCAGCCTCCAAGCCGTCCTCGGTCAGTTCATCGAGATCTTCGCTCCCCAGAGTTTGACGGTGACGGGTTCGCCGAGCGAAGAGGTCAAGGCGGCGCTCGCCATGTTCGGTCCCAAGTACTTCGAGTTTGCGGGCGGCTTCCGCCGCTGAGAATCGGCTCGTGGGTTCGGTGGGGTCTCCTGGGCGATCCAATCCTTGACCGACCGGAGTTTGCCCTGCCGCGTGCGTCAGGGCGTCCGTTCGAGGCAGCAGGCAAGGCTGTCCCGCCCCGCGCGCACTCGAGTGCCGTCGGATCAACGCGGTCAGCTCCCGGTTCGGCCCAGCCTTCACGACGGACGACCCAGCGCCGATATCCCATCTAACAGCGGCGAGATTGCCGCGTATCATGGTCGTCCCGTGAAACAAGCACTCATCGGAAGGTGAAACAATGTTCAGAAGTGGTGCCCTAGGCCTTCTGCTTTGCCTCGTCGCGACCAGCGTGTCAGGCCAGGCAGATCTGGTCGGCAAAGCGCCGGGCGGCTTTTCCGCCGGCAAGATGGTGAACGAAGTAGCAGCGAAGACGCTCGACGATTGTCGCGGCGAAGTGATCCTTATCAAATACTGGGGGACTCGCTGAGGGCCGTGTGTAGCTGCCGTGCCGCAGCTAGAACAGCTTTGGAATGAGACCAAGGACAAAGGCTTTCACATCTTTCATATCGAAAGCCAAGGCGCGAGCGAAGAGGACTTGCGCAAGTTCTGCGAAGAGAAAAATCTCACGTTCCCGCAGGTGATGTCATCGGGAAGTGATTTCAACAACTACCCCGGCGGAAACGGGCTTCCCTACGCCTTCGTCATCGGAGTCGACGGCAAGGTCGCTTGGCAGGGGCGCTCCGGCTACAAGGGTGTGATCCACGAAGAGCTGAAGAAGGTTCGCTACCCGGGTCTCGGGAAACTGGAAGTCGCCGACGCGGTTCACAAGGCGGCGGCGCAGTTTGCCACGAAGCGCTACGGCAAAGCGATCGACATGGCCACCAAGCTGCTCGAGCATGACGACGCCGCCACGGTGTCCGATGCCCAGCTGGTGATCGCAAGAGCGAACCTCAAGGGAACGCAGCTCGTCGATCAGGCGAAGCGCGACGAATCCAATCGCGAGTACGCTTCCGCTATGGCGACGTACAAGTTCCTCGAGAAGGCGTACAAAGGTCACGACCGAGGAAAGATGGCGGCCGAGAAGCGCTCCGCTCTCAAGAAGGACAAGTCTGTCCAGAAGGAGATCAAAGCGGCAGCCGCTCTTGCGCAGGTGCTCGTTGCGACCGAGCGCAAGAACCCGCCGGTTCAAGCGCAAGCGCTCGCGGGATTCGTCAAGCGGTTCGACGGAACCAAAGCGGCCGAGAAGGCGAAGAAGAAACTGAGCAAGCTCGGCTACTGAGTTCGATCCTTCGATTTCGAAAAACGGCTCCGGGGGCGATGCTCTCGGGGCCGTTTTTTCGTTAAGGTGGCCGACGGAGAGTAAACATGTACACCAACGAAGCGTTGCTCGACATACACGAGCGTAGTCGCCGGAGCTTTCAGAAGCTGCTCGACCATTGTCGCGGACTCACGGAAGAGCAACTCGATCGTGAGTTCGACGGGTTTGGGTATCGTTCGGTTCGCGCGCAACTTCACCATGCGATCGGAGCCGAGCGGTATTGGATGAGTGTCGTCGACGACCGAATGGACGCCAGCGAAGATGAAGCGAACTCGGCCACGCTCGAGGCGATCGAGGCGTTCCACTCTTCGGTCTCGGCGCGGACCGTGGAGCGTATTCGCTCATGGTCGACCGACGAACTCAACACTCCGAGGACCATGAAAATGTGGGGAGACCGCGAGGCTGAACTCGTCCCGGCTCGAGTGGTCATGCGGACGCAAACTCATCTATTTCATCACCACGGACAAGTGACGGCGATGTGTCGTCTACTCGACCATCCCGTTGAACCCGGAATGGACTTCCCGTTGATCGACGCGTGATGATCGGATCGCCGCTTATGGCCTGGACAAGGCTCGGTCAGAAAGGACCTTTGATGCTTCGCCAAAATCGTATGCGACTTGGTGTGGCTGCCGTGGCTGCCATAGTCTTTATAGGGCTCGGAGTCCTCGTCATCTCCGCGTCGAAGGGGCGCGCATCGGCTTCAGAGAAGGTCGAAGCCGCGACCCAGAACGATTGGACTCGATCAGCTCGTTACGCGTCTCGAGCGGACAAGCAGACCGGCAAGAGTGGCGGCACCGGGACCGCGAAGAACGTCAAGCTGGCCCTCGACTGGTTGGTCCGACACCAGGCGGACGACGGTTCGTGGTCAGGCGAGAACTACTCGGTGAGTTGCCGCAAGCCGGATGATCCGTGCGCGAACCAGGACGGCTGGCATGCATCCACGGGGCCCAGCTTGCCGGGCTTTGACGTCGGGGTTACTGGACTTGCCGTCTTGGCAATGGCCGGACGTGGCAACACACACATCGAAGCGGAGAAGAAGGAGTACCGCGAATCGGTGGATCGGGCGATCACCTGGTTGTTGAAGCAACAATCGGAGTCCACCGACGATGCCAAACGCGGCGTGATCGGGCACTCCGAGAGGGAAGAGTGGATCTACAATCACGCGATCGCGACGATGGCGCTGGGCGAGCTGCTTCTCGGGTCGGGCGACGTGGATCGTCTCGCGGCACCGTTTCTTGCGGCGGTCGAGTACTGCCTACGGGGGCAGACCAAGGGCTACGGATGGAAGTACACGTACCAGTCCATCATGAGTGATTCGTCCGTCACCATGTGGATGGCCAACGCTGTTCTCGTTGCGAAAGCGTGCTCCGAAGCTGGGCTGATCAAGCTCGACGCCGAGAAGATCGAAACTTCACTCTCCTCGGCGGAGAAGTGGATCCTCGCCGTAACGGCGAAAAGTTCTGGAGTTGTCGGCTATCAAGCGCCCGGTGACGAAGGATCGCGCATGCAGGGTGTCTACGGGAAAGAGTTCCCGTTCGACAAAGGGAAGATGCTCCCGCACACCGCGGCCGCGTTGGAGTTTGCCATCACGCGCGGCAAGCGCGGCGTCGAGCCGCTTCTGAAGTGGGAAGGACTGCTCGTCAAGACGCCTCCCGAGTGGAAACCAGCGCGCGGTTCCGAGCTGTCCTCGATCAGCTTCTACTACTGGTACTACGCGGCTCACGCTATGTTTCAGATCGGTGACAAACCGTGGAAGAAGTTCAACAAATCGCTGAAGACCGCGCTTCGGAAGTCTCAACGGACCCGTGGTTGTGAGAAGGGGAGCTGGGATCCAATCGGCGAGTGGGGAATCGCCGGGGGTCGTGTGTATTCCACGGCGATGGGAGCGTTGACGCTCGAGTGCTATTACCGCCACGCCAAGGAAGAGCAGCCGAAGCCGAAGGACGATTAGCGTGGGATGGTCGCTATCTAGGCGGGGCTCCGCATGAAGTCGCTCTACTTCGTGCGCCATGGGCAGACCGAATGGAATCGTGACGCGCGGATGCAGGGACGCCTCAACTCGGACTTGACCGCGCTCGGTCGCTCGCAGGCGGAGGCTCACGCTGAGCTCCTGTCCCAGGTTCGTCCCGGAGCCATCGTGGCATCACCGATGGGCCGTGCACGTCAAACTGCCGAAATCATCCGCGAGGCTCTGCGCGTACCGATTCAGTTCGACGAACGAATCGTCGAGTGGGACTGCGGCGATTGGAGCGGGTTCCTCTACGACGAAGTTCAAGAACGGTGGGCCGAAGAGTGGGGCGCATTCCAGGCCGACCGATACTCATACCGACCGCCGGGTGCCGAGAATTGGCCGGACATGGTCGGACGAGTTCGACCGTTCCTCGATGAGCTACGAGCGCATTGCGCGGACCGCGTCGCCATTGTCTCCCACGGATTGATCGGTCGAGTGATGGTCAGCCAGTTGTTAGCGATGGATCGCGACTCTTCGTTGTCGCTCACCCAGGCTAACGACGTCGTCTTCGAACTCTCCATCGACGGCGATCGGGCGCTCGCCCAGACCTACGTCGGCGGCGTTGGTCCGTACCCAGGGCTCACCCTAATCGACAGCTGATCTCGTGTCTGGGTCGTTCGCATCGGCGTAACTCTCGTTGCGGTCTGAGCTCGCGTCCTCGGTGGTACAATTCGACGCTTCGCGATCAGTCGCGAGCGAACGACCGGACGGCCCCGATGGTCTCTAGTCGAAGGACGCCGTCGAGGAGGCCCAGCTTGCCGAGAGGACAGTGTGCCGAGAGGAACAGAGTGCCGAGATACGTGACCGTGTTGTGTCCGCGTTGCCTGGAGTCGCTAGATCTCCCGCACCCGTGGGATGTCGGGTGTCGTCCGCCGTATCTCGCCGGCTGCCCGGCGTGCGGTTCGCCGGGCGAGTTGAAGGTGCAGAGACTGCCCGACGGCCGCTGGGACGACCTCTACTTCGAACTCACCAAGCCCGCGTCGCGCGAGACGTCATTCAAAGCTGCAGATTGAGAAGACGTCGATTCGAGACGTCGCGAATCATGTCGTGCAGGCTTTGGCCGTGGCTATCGATCATTACGACGATGGGGAAATCCTCGACTTCGAGTTCCCAGACCGCGTCGCTGGGGTCGAGCTTCTCGATCGCGTGAACTTCGTTCACGTTCTTGACGTGACTTGCGAGCAGTGGACCTGCCCCTGCGATGGTGTGGAAGCAACACGACGTGTACTGTCGGCACGCCTCCAGGGACGGCTTTCCGAGTTCCCCTCGGCCGATGACACCGCGCACTCCGAATCGCACGAACAGCTCTTTTATCATGGAGTCGAGGGGGGTCGAGTGATCGGGGGCGACCGAATCGATCGTCCACTTCTTCCCCTTCTTGCGCCCGACCGGGCTTGCGTTGTAGATCAACGAACCTTCCGACAGAAACGGCATCTCGCCGCCGTCGTGCACGTATTCGTACACGGCGGGTCGCATGGTGAAGATCGTGCCGGTCAACGCGACTTGCTCGCCGACGTGTAGCTCCCGCATGGTGGGGACTGCCGCCGGTAGCTCCAATGCGGTCATCGCTTAACCCTTACCCGTGGTTCGCTTTTTGGCGACTTTGGTCTTCTTCTTGGCAGCTGTCTTCTTGGCCGCCGTCGATGAGCGAGAACTCGAAGTTGCCGACTTGGTCGCCTTCTTCGCCTTCTTCCCTTTGGCAGAGGCCTTCGCAGCGGAGACTGAATCGACGGTGCGAATCGCTTTGTCGCGAGCGTCCTCGAGCAGCGCTTCGCGCGCGGTGCGCGGACGACGCTTCGGAGTTGTATCGACGGGCTTCACCTTCTTGGGTGCGCTCGTCGCAACCTTCGGGATTTCGTAGTTGCTAGTCCGCGGATAGATCCACGTTTTGATTTCGCCGTCCGGTGTCAGTTCGACACCTTGACGTCGGTACGTCCATCCGAGGTACGAGATCGAGACGTAGCATGACTCTTTGGGACTAGACTCCGCGGCAATTTTCACGCCGAGCAGAGTTGTCTTTCCCCCGAGTCCCAGGGGGCCGATACCGAGATTGTTCGCGTCTTCGAGGAGTTGTTTCTCGAGCTGCGCGATCACGCGGACCGAGTTGCGATCACCGATTCCTCGAAAGAGTTGTCGGTGTGCCAGCGTCATGCCGCTCGCGCGGTCACCGCCGATACCGACGCCGATCACTCCCGGGCCGCACCCGCGACCTTGAATTCGGATCAACGCCTCGAGCACGGCGCGGCGCACGCCCGGTAGGTCGAACGCGGCTGTTATCGACACGTCAGGCAGCACCGTTTGCCACCCCGCGCCTTCGGCCCCGTTGCCCTTCATGAGCAAGCGAATCCGCAGAGCGTCGGAGGGCGCCTCTGCGAAGTGCACCTGCGGCATGCCGACCCCGACATTGGTCTTCAGCGACTTTCCAGAGATCGGATCGACGAGGTACTGTGAGACCAACCCGTCCTTCGTCGCGTTAGCGACCGCGACGCGGGCCGCTTCGGTCAGCGAGGCGCGGTCGGTTCCTGCGGGGCACTCCACGTGGAAGTGCATGGAACTCGTGTGCGGGGTGATCGGGAGGTTCTCCGCTGCGGCCGTCACTTGGTTTTCCAAGATCCACCGCATGATCGCTTTACTTCGCGAGTCCTCGGTCTCCGACCGATACGCGCTGACTAGGCCCTGCCATACGTCGTCGGCGAGTCGAGTCGAAGCCTCTCGAATGAGTTCGAGAAGACTGCTCTCCAGTGCGCTCATCTCGGGTCAATCCTCTTTCGGGTTTGCCGACGGGGGCAAGCGCCCTGCGTCGGCGGACCACACTGCGGGCGACTCTCGATTCCGAGCCTGACCGCGCTCTTCGACCGGGTCGCTCCGCGCCTGCCGGTCCCCAAATTTGGAACGGCCGAGACGATCAACGTCGCGTCGGGCGACGGCAAATGAGCACTTGGTCGTAGCTTCGACCCCTTCACAGGGGCACGAAGGTCGCGAAAAATACCAGTTTTCCTCATGTAAGTCCATAAGGCTTTGTCGGTTACTACCCTCGAATCCAACCGGGACCCCGCGATGATTGGGGCGTATCTTTCGGCCTCGCGCCTCTTTGGAGCCCGCTCACGGGTGCGCCAGCTGCCGTCTGGCTCGTGTTATCGGAACCGCTCCTTGAGACGGCGGGTGTCCTTAAGTATCGTCACCCACGGTACTTTGTCGGCCGACGGATTCTCTTCCCAGGTTTGGGAGGGATCGGCCGGAGGGGAAGCCGCCCGCGCGCGAGCCGTTTACCCCGTGCCGACGTTTCGGCGAGAGACGTCGCGTCCCTGCGCCCAGCCGGTTCGCAAAACCCCTCGCGGCATAGGAATGGGGGTGCTCTTGGTTTGCTCTCGGATCGAGGTCGTTCAGGATCAAATCGCGACGGTAGAAACCGACGCGATCGTGACGTTTACCGCGGAAGCGCTCGACGCCGCCGCTGGCTCGGTCGATCGCGAAATCCATCGCGCCGCTGGTCCCGAACTCGAACGCGAGTGTCGCCGGCTGTTGGGTTGTTCGGCAGGCAAGGCGAAAATCAGCAAGGGTTATGACTTGCCAGCGAGACACGTGATTCACACGGTCGCCCCCGGCGATAGTCCCGCAGCCGAGTTAGCGGCGTGCTACCGATCGAGTCTTGAACTCGCCGCGAAGCACGAACTCCACAGCATTGCGTTTCCTGCACGGGAGGACACGGACCGCGACGTGGTGCTGGCCCTGACCGAAGTGTCACGATTTCTCGAGTCGCACGCCGGGTTCGAGCGAGTGATCGTCTGCTGCTCCGACCAGGAGTCGTTCGAGAGCTATCGCAGAGTGCTCGACTCCCTCCCTCAATAGTCAACGGCCGCACGACCGGTGTCAGGGCCGATCGACTTCGGTCCCTGAGGGGGCAGCGTCGAGTGGGATGGGTCGGCCGTGGGGATCCAAGAGATCTCCCGCGTCGGCCAAGATGTCCTGCGTCAACTCTGGCGTCAGGAAGTGCTCCATACGGTGCGCCGGTTCGTGCAGGTGATCCAAGGCCACCCCGAGGTTTTCGCGCAGGTAGACTTCCCACGCTCGATGGCTCCGGATGAGATCCGCCGCCCGCGAGAGACCCGCGTCGGTGAGCAGATAGCCAGACGACGAGTGGGTCAACAGTCCGCGCCAACCCAAGATCCACAGCGTCACTCGGCACGTATTGCGCCCGCCGAGAATCGCCCCTTCCCGGACCGACTCCGACAATCCGCGAAAGGTCAGCCCGAGGATCGGAAGTTTGCCGTCGACGCGTTGCCGTTCTTGGTGACGATAGACCCGCGCCAAAACGTCTTCCGCCACGATTCGAAGCGAGAGAAGCAGGCGCCGAATCCAAGCGGCCAACAGGCCGTGACGGGGTGCGGCGATCACGGTGATGGCGAACAGGACACCGGACGCGACGCTGAGGGTTGGAGCTTCGACCGTGTCGAAGTGACCCGCGATCAGTATCCCCGCGACCGCGGCAACGGTGGCGGCTCCCGCCGCAATCACGACCATGGGGAACAGGCGATCGGTCAGCAGGCGAGCGGTGGCGCCGGGCACGATCAACATCGAAATGACCAGAATAGATCCGACCGACTCGAACGCCGCGACGGCCGTGCACGACACCGCCGACATCACCGCGTAGTGAACGATGGTCGAGGATATCCCGAGAGTCGTAGCGAGCTGCGGATCGAACGACGTGATCTTGAGTTCTTTCCACAACAGCCCGATCAACGCTGCGTTGAGGCCAAAGGCAATTCCCAACGGGATGAGCGGCTGGGGAAATTCGAATCCGCCGAAGCGCGCGGTGCGCAACGCTGCCACTCCCAGGTCGCCGAACAGGACACAGTCCGGGTCCAAGTCGACGTGCGTCAGGTCGAACGCGCTGATCATGACGACACCGCCAGCGAACAACGCCGTGAACACGACTCCCATGCCGGCATCGGTCTGAACCCCGGCGCGGCGGTGCAGGCTCTGCGTGAGAAACGTCGTCAAGATTCCGGCCGCGATCGCACCGACTAGGAGCGGAACGGGATGGCGGCCGTCGGCGAGCAGGAACGCCACTACGATGCCCGGCAGCACCGCGTGGCTGATGGCGTCGCCAAGCAAGCTCATGCCGCGGATCACCAAAAAGCAGCCGATGATGGCGCAGCTAGCACTGGCGGCGACGGCCACTGCCATGGTTCTCAACGTACTGATGTCGAGGTTGAGCCACTCCATCACAACGGCACCTCCCGACTCGCGGTGGGGGGCGCTTGAATCGCGGTGTTGCGATGGTCTCGCGGGAGGCGGCCGGACTCAATCAAGCCGAGTTCCAATTCGTGAATCACCGCGGTCGAAAGCAAGCTCTCGATGACGTCGACGTCGGGGTCGACGAGATCGCGATCGATGTTGGCGTGAGTCAGGAGGTATTGCTCCCAGAGTCGAATGGTCCGTACCGTGCGCAGCGCGCGATCCCAGCCGTGATCTGTGAACCCGACCCCACCGCTGCCGACGACGATCCAGTGATCGCGAATGAGTCGGTTGACCGCGCGGTTGAAGCTGCGTCGGTCGACTCGGATGCGCTGTGACAACTCGGACAGGCTGGCAAGCGCAATGCTCGCGTCCTTCTCGAACGCCTCGAATAGTCGTTGTACGATGCGCTGGCGCACGCGGCGCCGCCGGTGAGATCTCGTCCGAGACCAGCGAGCCAGAACTCCGCGGCGGGGAGCAAAGAGCATCGACGCCGCGAATAGCACCGTCCCGCACAAGACGATCACGGGGCCAGCGGGGAGCCGCGCCGCCGCGGCGCTCACCATGGTGCCGGTGCCGGCGATCACCAGTCCGAACACGCCCGCGAGGACCAGCAGAACCGACAGTCGGTCACTCCAAAAGCGGGCCGCGGCGCCCGGCAAGATGAGTAGCGCCACCATCAGCACGACACCGACTGCGGGTAGTCCGATCACCGTGGTTGCCGTCAGCAGGATCATGAGCGCGAAATCGAGAAGTCCAACTCGCCAGCCTTGCACCGCCGCGAATTCCGGATCGAAGCAGAGCAGCTTGAGTTCCTTGTAGAGAAGCAACACCGCAGCAACCACGATCAGCCCGACCACACAAATGAACCGGGCGTCACTGGCTAACATGCCGGCGGTCTTACCGAGCAGGTAGGAATCGATTCCTGACTGAGAGGCATTGGTCGAGTTGTGATGAACCCAGCCCGATAGCATCAACCCGGCGCCGAAGAAGACGCTGAGAACGATGCCGATAGAGGCGTCTTCTTTGATGCGCGTGTACTTCGAGAGCGCAGAGACCGTCGCCACCCCGAGTAGTCCGGTGGCCATCGCGCCGAGCATGAGAAACGAGAAGTTCTTCCCGAACAGCAAGAACGCGATCCAAACGCCCGGCAGAGTGGCGTGTGCCAGTGCGTCCCCGAGGAGCGCGCGTCGACGCAGCAGTGCAACCGTGCCGATGACTCCCGCGGCCGCACCGAGCGACAACGTGCCGAGCAACACGACGCGTGTGTTGTAGTCAAACGTGAGGAATCCGAGGATGGCCGTCATGGAGTCATGGTCGATCGATACGAGGGCCGCCCCCGCGTCGAACCGCTTCCGCGGCGCGATCGAGGATGGTCAGTCGCCCACCGTACGTGGCCAGCAAGTTGTCTCGGGTGAACACCTCGCTCGTCGGTCCATTGGCGACGACTCGGAGGTTCAAGAGAACCAAGGAGTCGAAGTATTCTTCTACGGTTTGCAAGTCGTGGTGAACCGCGACTACGGTCTTGCCCTCAGCCCGGAGGTCACGAAGCACTCGTACGATCGACGCTTCGGTGGCGGCGTCGACCCCCGCGAATGGTTCGTCCATCACGTAGATTCGCGCGTCTTGGGCTAGCGCTCGCGCCAGAAACACCCGTTGCTGCTGACCGCCGGAGAGTTGGCTGATTTGCCGATCTCCATAAGCGGACATCTCGACCTTTTCGAGGCACTCGTCGGCGGTGTGGTGATCCTTACGGCTGGGGCGACGGAACCAACCCAGTCGCCCGTACATACCCATGAGAACCACGTCGCGCGCGTTGACCGGGAAGTCCCAGTCGACACTCTCCCGCTGCGGAACGTAGCCGACTTGCTTGCGTCGCGCCGCGTACGGTTCACCGTAGATGCGAACCCAGCCGCTCGCCGACGGGACCAAGTCCAGCATCGCTTTGATCAGCGTGCTCTTGCCGGCGCCGTTGGGGCCGACCACTCCGACCAACTCGCCTTCGTTGAACTCGAGGTCGATGTCCCACAGCACCGGCTTGCGACCATAGGCGACCGTCAGGTCGTGCACTTCGATCGGGGGCAGTGGCGCGCCGTCGGGCAACGGTGCGTTGGACGAGTCAGCGGTGGGGGAGGAGAACAGCACGTTTGGACCTCGTGTCTCAGGAGGATCGGCGGAGGGCTTGAACCAGGGTATTCACGTTGTTACGAATCATCCCGACGTACGTTCCTTCGGCACTATCTTTGGCACCCATCGCGTCCGAGAACAGCTCGCCGCCGATGCGCAAGGCGTGGTTTCTCGCTTTGCACCCCTCGATCAACGCGCGAACGTTGTCTTCGCTGATCGTGCTTTCGACGAACACCGCCGAGATCTTCCGTTCGACGATGAACTCAACCAGCTCGCCGATGCGTCGAACGCCGGCTTCGTCGGCGGTGCTCAAGCCCTGGATTCCCATGACTTCGATTCCGTACGCCCGTCCGAAGTATCGAAACGCATCGTGCGCAGTGATCATTACCCGCTGACCCTCGGCAATGGTCTGCACCTGCTCGGTAACATATTGATGGAGCGCCGCGAGCTCGGTGCGAAGCGCCTTGGTCCGTGCCGTGTACTCGGAGGCTCCGGCGCGATCGAACTCACACAGTTCGTCGCAGACTAGCTGCGCCACCGAACTCCAGAGACTCACGTCGAACCACAGGTGTGGATCGTAGGAATCCGCGGTTCCCTCTTCGGAGAGCAGGACCGAAGGATCGAGCTTCTCGCAGATCGCGACGGTTCGCACTCGGCTGCGAAACGCGTCGAAGGTGGGGCCGAGATTGCCTTCGAGGTGGAGTCCGCAGTAGAGGACGAGATCGGATTGTTCGAGCTTCTTGCGATCGCTCGGGACGGCGCGGTAGAGATGGGGATCGGTACCGGGGCCCATGAGCGTCGTGAGCTCGACTCGCTCGCCGCCGATGCGCTTGACGATGTCGCCGAGCATTCCAACCGTGCAGGTGATCTGCAGCGGCGCCGTGCCGGTGAACGTCGACGGTGCCGGGGCGGACCGAGCTGTACAGCCGACCGTTGTCGCGAGCAGCGAAGCCAGTAAGAGACGAATCATCGGGACTCCCTTTGCCTTATCTATCGGCGAAGGATAGCCATCTCTTTGGTCTGTGGAACATTGTTTTTTGACTAATCAAAGTATCATGACGTAAGTCTTTGCTATGTATCGCATTGTCTTTGGGTGTCCAGGGCGCTTCCGTTACCGCTAACGTCCGAAATCCTGAATCGAACGGTACTGCCGACGAGGCCGCACCGTTCGAAGCAGGACTGAGATCAGAGCCGAACCTCTAGAGATCGCAACCCAGGGAGTCTCCCGTCGGATCCCCGCCGAGGTCGGGGAACGGCAGCGGTGGCTGCGGACCGGCGGTGAAGAGAAACGACAGGGTGTAGATCGGGTCGGTGATGTCGAACACGCCGGAGTCGTTGGCATCGGCAGCGTCGAAGCAGAGCGGGTCCGGTCCCATTGCGAACAGATACGCGAGTGCGAAGACCGCGTCCGAGATGTCGAGCGCTCCGTCCGCGGTCGCGTCGCCGCGCAAGAAGGTCGGTCCGCCGCCGGCTACGGTCAACGAGCACGCGACGGGCGTACTCTCTTCGTCGCCAACCCGACCGGAGACGGTGTAGGTTCGCGAGCCGACCGGCACACCGGTGTCGACGTACGTTTCAACGCCGCCGGCGACGATGGCGACGATGAGTCCGGAGCGTCGTATGACGACTTCGTCGTAGGCCACCGGATCGATCCAACTCAGGGTTGCGGTGAGCGGGGCGTCTTCGACGCACGTGACGTTCGACGGGAACGCGAGGGAATCCCCAGCCTTGATCTCGAGAATCTGCCCGATCGAGCCGACCGATCCCGTGACCCAGAGTCGTTCGTTGTCACGCACCATTCCGTAGATGGTACTGAGTCGTGCATCGTCGAGGTCGACGCGTTCGCCCGTCGGTTGGCCGGTGTAGCTGACTCCTTGCGTTGCCGTGATTTTATGATCGAACTCGTCCGCGGTGGTCACGGTCAGGGTGCCACGAGCCGGTTCCGCTTGCATCCCAAGGTTGAAGACGAAGTCTTGCAGCGGCGGCAGTGGGTTAGAGATCGATTGCAGTAATTCACCGGCGGTGTCCATCTGCCAAATGGTGTCCGTGTTTCGTTCGAGGAACCAGAACGTGTCGTCCGATGCGTCGTACGACATTCCGGTGACGTACGTCAGCGAGACACCGACGCCCGCCCCGGGGATGTCGATCACTTCGGGCGGTTGGATGAACGATCCA
>JAJFFE010000101.1 GCA_021776775.1 Planctomycetota bacterium
AGTCGTAGTAGCTGACGAAGTACTGGACCGCGTTGTCGGGGAAGAAGCCCTTCAACTCGGAGTAGAGTTGGGCTGCAAGCGTCTTGTTGTGCGACATGACGAGGGCCGGTCGCCCGTGCGAGGCGATCAAGTTCGCCATAATGTAGGTCTTGCCCGCCCCGGTGACGCCGCGCAGCGTGAGATGCTTCGCCCCGCCCTCGAGACCCGCGCGAAGTTTGGCGATCGCTTGCGGCTGATCGCCAGCGGGCGAATAGTCCGCGGTGAGGCGGAAAGGGCTCTCGTTTGGCACCGGATCTACCTTCTCAAAAACATCGCCCGACTCACTGCGTTGGCGAGAGTTTGAGGTATGCGCGGCCTCGGTGGAAGGGACGATCCGGGATGCCGGGGACCATCATGACATCCTCGAGCGAGTCGAAGCCACCGCTCGTCTCGCGCGCTTCGACGATCTTTCGAGCGAGCGCCTCACCGATGCCTTCGATGATCGTGAGTTCTTGCCAGGACGCGTGATTCAGGTCGACCGTGAACACTTCGCGAGATCCGGTCGAGCCGGCGTCACGCTCGTAGACCGCGGGAGGAATTCGACGGGCGAGCACGACTGCGCCCAGGATGAGCCAAAGCGTCAGTAACGCGCGGCTGCGCGGGATCGACGGCGTGCGGTGCGTGGTGTGAACGATAGGCCTCTCCCCAGTGGACAACGCCGGTTCACTTGCGCGGTGGTTCGGCGTCCGGAGTCGGCTTCGTGTTCTTCGTCGCTGCCGAGTTTTTCTTGGCGATGTACGGAGAGCCGTCCGGGAGGTAGCGCAGGACGCGCCCAGCGCAACGAAGTTGCACCAGCTCCCAATCCCGTCCCCAGAGTTGGCCCGCGAGGCGGGCCGCCTTGGATGCCGTCTCTCGGTCCACCTTGACTGCGGTCTCGACTCGCAACGACCCCGAGGCGTCCACTTGGAAGTCGACGGCGCGACCGAACAGTTTGCTCAGCGACTGCTGGACACGGTTGCGCTCGGATTCCAGGTCGATCGTCTCTCGCCAGATTTCTCGTTCCGACTGACAGCCGCCACCGGGCGAGTAACTGATGAACTCGATCGTCTCCGGGAACGGGTCGGGCTTGTATAGGGTCAAGAAGTCAGAGAGGACGTCGCTGCGAAGCTTCTCGTTCTCTCGCGGTGGTTGCGCCAAGTCAGCGGAGCCGACGACGTGAACCTCGACGGCGGGATGGACCGTTCGGATCGCGACGGAGTGCGCTGAGAACTGCTCCATGAGGTGTTCCCGATAGACGACCCAAGCCTGAGCTTGTGGACTCTCGTCCATCGCGATCTTGCCGAGGACGCCGAACGCCATGACGGCGGCAACCCCGAACATGAAGATGATCAATGGCCCTTTTGCGCCCAAGGTGGAAGCTCTTTCTTCGACCCGACTCGCGGGCTCACCGTCGGTGAACTCGAGAGTCGTGGGAGTGTCTGTGAGTCGAGGCGAGTCCGATCTCTGTCCTCGCGACTCTGCGACGGTAGCCGTGGTCATGAGACCTTCGCCGATGTAAGCAATATCGATCGGCACCGGGCAATTCTTCATCCAAAAGCGGTTCCCGACGAATCGCGCCTCGCTCGATCCACCCTGGACGGCAGTCGAGTGCGCCCGTGGAGTTACGCAGGTAGTGACGCCCAATAGAAGAGCGTCGCGGACGCGCTATTTCTCCGGTTGCTCTTGCGGAGGATGGACTGGGGCCCGGTGTGCCCTGTCCGGGGCTTCTCCGGCCTCGAGTTCACCCGTTTCCGCAGGGGACGGAGAGGTGGCCGGAGAGCTGCCCAACACCCGTCGGCTATCCGACTCCACGGCCCCTGAGCGAATCGCTCGTAACGTCTGCAGCGATTGTCGATGCAATTTCCGGCGTTGATGAGCGCGCACCAATCGAAGAGTTATCGGATACGTCGGCAGCGCGAGAACGAGTCCGATAACAGCACCCCCGACCGCCATCGGCCAGGCGATCTCGCCCTGAGTTTGCAGGAACTCGACCGACGCGTGCCACGGACCCGCGGACTCGACCTGTTCGAGGAATCGTTCGCAGGTGGAAATGAACCAGCTGCGATCGCGAAGCTCTCTCCCGAGCACGACCGCCCCGACGTAGTAGTCGCTCCAGTAGATCGGCAGCAACGTCAGCGGATTGGAAATGTAGACCATGATCACGCCCGCGAGGCGGTTGGCCCGGATCACTGTTCCTATGATGATCATGAGGATCATCTGGATCCCGACGGTCGGTGTGAACGCGAGCCACATCCCAACGGCCGCCCCGAGCGCAATGGACTCTGGCGTATCGTTGATCTGCAGGAGTCGGTGAACGATCTTCCGATACAGGAAGCGACCGGCCATCGTGGATCCACTCGGAGTTCAGGGGGCGAGGCGGAACGTGTGATTCTGTCCGGAGCGCGAGACAATAACGTCTAATGGTGTGTCGGAAAAGCGCTCGACGATCACGACCAAGTCGTCTGTCGACCGAACTCTGCAGTCGTGTGCGCCGGTAGGCGTGTGCACCGTTACACGCAAGACGATGTCTCCGACGACAATCCCCGCGTTTGCACTTCGACCACCGGGACGGACGCGCTCGACGATGACCCCGCGGCTGGACACCTGGACCGGTATCGACGTCTTGGGGACGTTGGTATGCGCGTCGATGCCTGCAGACTCCCGCCCGCTGAGGCCGAGGCCGGTCCACAACAGCGGAACACCGCTAACTTCGATAGCCAACTCGCGATCGCCGCGCTTGACGTGGAGTCGCAGCGGATTCGACGCGGTCGCACCCAGGCTGCAGACGACGAGGTCGACCATGCCCTCCAACGGTTGACCGTTTCCGTAGAGCAGTTGGTCCCCTACCAGGATCCCGGCCTGCTGTGCCATTCCGTCGGGGACGACGTCGTTGACGAGCAAAGATCCATTCTCGATGCCGACCCCGAAACCCATCGCGTGTTCGCGGCGAACGTACTCGGCGAGCAGTTCCTTGATGCGGTCGATCGGGATGGCGAATGCCAAGCCCCAACCCTGACCAAAAATGGCCGAGTTGACGCCGATCAAGTTTCCGTCGAGATTGATCAGCGCGCCGCCAGAGTTGCCTGGGTTGATCGCCGCGTCTGTCTGGATGAAGTCTCCGTGGGCTCCGCCCGCGGGAGGCTTCAAGCGACGACGCACCGCGCTCACGACACCGGTGGAGACTGTGTGCTGGAATCCGTACGGGTTACCGATGGCGACCACGGTCTCGCCGGGAAGCAGATTGTCGCTCGATCCCAGCTTCAAGTAGGGATAGTCCTGACCACGTTCGGACAACGCCAGCAGCGCCAAGTCGCTCGACTCGCTCAACGCTTCCAGCGTCGCCGCGCCGACTTTTCCGTCGGCGAACCGCACCCGGACCGAACGCGCCCCCCCCACGACGTGAAAATTGGTGAGGACAAATCCACGCGCGTTGACCAAGACACCCGACCCGGCGGGTGCGAACTCGTGATGATCGCGCTCGGTGATTTCGATGGCGACGATCGCCGGACTTGACCCTTCGACGACATCGACCACGGTCGTTCGACGATTGGAACTGAGGGGAGGCGACCCAGACGATGGTGAGCTACCCATAGCGGCCAGCAGACCGGGGATCAGCGCTCCCAGGAACATCCACTTGCAGGCGATCCACGCACTATTCTGACGATTCACCATGACTGTCTTTCTCGTCACTCGACCCACTCCACGTGCAGCGAGACATCGAGCGCCGGAACCGAATGGGTCAGCGAGCCAACCGAAATCCGACCGACTCCCGCGGCTGCGTAGTCGCGGATCGTTTCTCCCGTGACTCCCCCGGACGCTTCGAGGCGACTGCGCCATCCATCCGGAAGGTCGAGGGTGCTCTCGAGTTTTGCGACCCACTCACGGATGCGATCCGGGGTCTGGTTGTCGATCAAGATCCAATCGACGTCGCGTTCGACGCATGCGCGCAGCGATTCGTAGTCCTCGACTTCGATTTCGAGCGGCCGTTGCGAGTACGCCGACTCGCGGTGTCGGACGACCAACGCCTCGATTTCTTCCTCGGGTGTCGCCGTGTCCGACAAGCAGTTTTTTCGGAAGAGTTGGCGATGGTTCTCCTTCAGCATCGGGAATTCGGCGAGGTCGCGGCGGTGGTTGGTTCCCCCCCCGGCTCGCACGGCGTACTTGGCGAAGTCTCGCCAGCCAGGCAGGGTCTTTCGCGTATCCAAGACGGTCACGTCAGGAGCCAGGCTCACCCAATGAGCTGTTCGCGTCGAGATTCCCGACAGGTACCCCAGAAGGTTGAGCGCAGTGCGTTCTGCCCCCAACACCGCAGAGATCGTCGCGTCGAGTTCGAGAACAACGTCGCCGGCCGCGACGCCCTGCCCTTCGCTGGCGCGTTGAATGACGTTCAGGGCGGGGTCGAGACGTTCGAAAACGTGGAGTGTCGGGAGCACACCGCAGACGACACCCGACTCCTCCGCGGTGATCCGAGCGCGAGCCGGAATCTGACCGTCTCCGAACGCCAATCGGCTCGCGGCATCGTCGTCGACCCCATCTTCTCGCAACGCGGTCGTGATCAAGGCCTGAAGATCGCGTTGGATCCTCGGTTGTCGCCAAAACGGTTCGAGATCTGTATCCATTGTGCCCTGCGCTAGTTCCGTTGGAATGATTCCGCGGACGTTGTACCGCGACGAGGCGCCGTGGTCCAGATTGTCACGACTTGTCGGTCTTTCTTCGGACACCGGGTGTTGCTCGACCGGTTTCCGTTAGAATCCCGCGCTTCATCTGTCCGATATAGGGGAAGCGAACGATTTCGCGAACAGCGAGCTCGCTTCGGAAAGGCTCTGAGGAATTATGATTCGCGTCGATTCTGAGCGGGACCAGGTGAACGTCGCCAAGGTCTACGAAGCGGGCCAAGAACAGATCTTCGAGTACTGGGATGAGATCGACGCTGACGAGCGGCGCCGGCTCCTCGACCAGATCGCCAGTGTCGACTTTGCGGAGTTCACTCGCCTCGTACGGCTCCACCTGAATTCCGAGGATTCCGGCCCTGCCCCTTCTATCGGGCTGGCGGACCTGGAGCCGGCCGTTGCGATCGCCCTCCCGTCGACCCCCGCCGATGAAGCGCGCCGCGACGCGGCGATCGCGGCCGGAGTGGCGGCGCTCGAGAACGGAGAGGTCGGAATCCTTCTCGTCGCCGGGGGACAAGGCACTCGCCTTCAGTTCGACGGACCGAAGGGCAAATTTCCGATAGGGCCCGTGAGTCAGCGTTCGCTGTTTCAGTTCCACGCGGAGAAGACGCTCGCTCTGAAGCGCCGCTTCAAGCGGTCGCTGCCCTGGTTCATCATGACGAGCGAGTCGAACCACGAAGAGACGGTCGAGTACTTCCAGGAGCACCAGTACTTCGGCCTGAGCGCTTCCGACGTTTCGTTCCGTCGACAGGCCATGCTCCCCATCGTCGACCCGCGGCGAGGGAAGATCCTGCTCCGTGGTAAGTCCGATATCGCCCTCAGTCCCAATGGGCACGGCGGAGCGATTTCGACGATCCGGTCGTTTCGTTCGGAACTCGAGAAGCGCGGCGTTCGATACGTGTTCACGTATCAGGTCGACAACCCGCTGGTCCGGATGTGCGATCCCGCGTTTCTTGGACATCACATCCTGGGCGACTCGGACTTCTCCTCGAAAGCGACGCCGAAGTCCGACCCCGACGAAAAGGTTGGAGTGTTCTGCCGTTCGGGACAAGAGACCAAGGTCGTCGAGTACACGGAGTTGTCGGAGAAGAAGCGCCATCAGCGTGACGTCGATGGCCAACTCAGCTTTCGTGCGGGCAACATCGCAATCCACGTGATCTCTACGGACTTCCTGTTTCGAGATGAAGACGGCTCGAGCTTCAAGATGCCCTACCACGTGGCGCGCAAGGCGATTTCGTACATGAAGGACGGTGAGTTGGTCGAGTCCGACGAGCCCAACTCGATTCGCTTCGAGAGCTTCCTGTTCGACGTTCTCCACCTCGCGCGCAATCCGGTCATCATGGAGGTCGATCGCACCCGAGAGTTTGCACCGGTCAAGAATCTGGACGGAGCCGACTCCCCGGCCACCGCGCGCGCCCTGCTCGAAAACGAGTGGGCCCGCTGGCTCGAACGTGCCGAGATCGCCGTCCCACGGAATGCTGACGGGACAGTGACGCATCGGATCGAGATCTCACCGCTGTTTGCGACGGGGCCCGAAGAGTGCGCGGCACGCGTCGCGCCCAATACCGTGGTCGACGGAGATCTGCTCCTGCAGTAGCACCGCGCCTCTGACTTTCCTGGCCTTCTCATGGAAGCCCGAATCTCTGCGTTGCTCCGTGTTGATCTTGAAGAGCTGCTAGCAGGTCGCTGAGGTGCCGTCTAGCATGAGTTGCTCGCCCCCTGAGAGCCGCCCAGGAAGTAGGTCGTGTTCGTGAAGTGCTCACTCTTCAAGTGGTCAGTCGTGAAATCTTCCCGTGGCGTTCGCCATCTGTTGCTCGTGGGCGCAATCGTGTTCGGGAGTTTCTCAGCGGGGCCGAACAGCTCGGCTCTTGCCGACGACGCCGCCGCGCGCCGACTCGACCAGATCGTGGGCCATCTCCAAGACGAGAATCCGAATCGTCGCGCCGCCGCCGAGCGACAGCTCCGGGAGCGCATCGGTCGCGAGGATCTCGGCGAACTACGGGCGTACGTTCGACGACCGCTCGACGCTCGCACCTTGAGAGTCCTCGGCGGTCACCTTCATCTTCTCGTCGCCAACCAACTCGACGAAGTCGAGCTAGAAATCGACGCGTTCGACGGGGCGCGCCAGCGGGTCCGGCAACTCGTGGCAGAGCGGGAACGCGATAGCCAGCGCAACACGGTCGATGCCACGGACCCGACCGAGCCCAACGCTGCTCGCGATGCCCAAGCGAAGAAGGCCGCAACGCGCGACCGCGAAATCGAATCCCTGCGACGGGATCGCGACACCTTGCGGGACGGGCTTCGGCTGAAATACCGAGGGCTCTTGGCGCAAGGCTTGGCGCTGGGGGAGCCGGTCTGGCGGCGACTCCACGAAGGCGGTGGAGTCTCCCTCGCCGTGCTCCGGTTTCGGGAAAAAGTCGTCGCCGACCTCGTCGATTCGCTGAAGCGAACCTACCCCTCGGCCCCCGCCAAGAACTCGATTTCTCCATATGAACGTCGCGCCCTCGCGCCGTTCATCGAATCTCTGTCCAACGGCGAGGCCGGTTGGGCGAAGTTCCGAGAGGAACTCGCGGTCGACGGCGTTCGTCAACTGAGCGAATTGAAGCCCGGGTCTCGGCGCGACGCACGCGCGCTGTTTCTTCAGCTCGATCGCTGGGGTGTGGAGTATCTCGATTCCTGGGCCGAGGCCGAAGGCGCCCTCCTGCCGACGGTCCGCCAGAGTTTCGCGGCGTGGAATCGATACTCGGTTCCCGTCGATCTCACGGAGACCAGCTCGCTCGACATGGCTTCGTTCGAGGGTGCCGACTCGGTCGACCGCTTGAGAACGGTGTACCGCTTGGAGTGGGTTGGCGCCGAACGGTCGATTCCGATTCTCGCGCGCATTCTCGAACTCGACCCGGATCTGAGTCTGAAAGTGGAGGCCGCGGCATCGCTAGCTCGATTGTCTGATTCCCGAGGGCTCGAGTTCTTGCGAGCGCTGGGCCTCGAAGGAACGGTCGCGGTCGAAACCGTCAGTCGCCGCGTCTTGCTGCTCGAGGCGATTCACCGGCGCGAGGCGGGTGAACTCGACGGTGCGATCGAAGATCTCCAGGCTCTCCTACGACGGTTCCCCGGTGACCATCGGCTCCACTACGAGTTGGGCTTCACGGCTCTGCAGGCGCGCCGTCTCGAGCTGGCAATCGAACATTTTCTCCGGGCTCTCGAGTTCAAAGCGGATGATCAGTTGGCCCACTACAATCTGGCGTGCGCCTACGCGCTTTCGAAACAGCGGGCGCTTGCGTTGAACTCGCTGCGCGCCGCGGTCGAGTTTGGTTTTGCGGACCCCGACCACCTTGAAAACGACGGCGACTTGCAGAGCCTGAAAGAAGACAATGACTTCCAGAAACTAGTCGAACGGTTGCGAGGTTCTGGGTGATTCGATTGCTGTCGACACGACGCGTCAGGATCGGCCGGGAAACCGACACGGTCAACTTTCCGAAATCTTGATGCTACTTAGCCTTTTGGACAGCTCGTTTCGCCCTATAATCGCCGTGGGCTCACCGGAACGATCGTGCTTCGGCGGCGAACCGTTGCCCCTTTTTTGAGAGATCACGTTTCCTGACCTGGATCGAACAATCGCTGAGCGGCGGTGGGTGATTTCGGTCGGATTCGTCTGCGCTTTTGAAATAAAGCAGTGCTTTTGAAACAAAGCAGTGAGCTTCGGTGACATGGTCTGACGCCGAAGTTAGAGTTTGGGCCCTAGTGGTCAGCAACAAGCCCGTTCAGTGTCCTCGACTTGCTTCGTGTTCGACACGCAGCAACTAGGGGGGATTCCGCCCCACGTTTGGGGAGTTTGATAAGGGAAGAATGGAGAACACGGTGAAGCATCTCTTGAGTAACCTCACCTTGGTAGCGTTGGTTCTCACCAGCGCGGCTGCCTTTGCGCAAGATCCGAATTACACCCTGTCCGTAACCGACGCCAGTGGCGCCAGTGGCGACATGGTGATGAGTTCGGTCATGCTGGACTCGACGGCCGGAGACGACAACTCGGGTTGGTCGTACGGCGTTCGTCAAGATTCGACCGTCGGAACGCTGGTCGACGCGGTCCTCGGTGCGACGGCACTCACCGTGAACGGTGGAGACGAGCCCGACTTCGTCAACATCAACCAGTTCCCGGATGAGGGATACAACGTCGGTGTTGTGATCAACCTGTTCGGCGCAGAAGTTCTCGCCCCAGGTGCCGGCTACGAGCTGAGCGTCGCTACATACGAACTGACCGGCTCCGGCTCGGCTCCGTTGACGATCGCCGAAGACCTCGGCTCGCCTCCGGTCGCCGTCGTGATCGTGGTCGCCGGCGCTTCTATTCCGCCGACCATCGAGAACGGTACTTTGGAAGTCATCGCTGGCGTGGCGACCGGCTTCCACTACACGGTCACCGCTCCGGCGACCCTCTCGCAGGGTACGGGCTTCGACGCAGAGTTCACGCTCTCCAACGACGAAGCGACTGCGCCCGTGACGCAAGGCTTCTCGATTGGCCTTGCCCACGACAACACGGTTCTCGACGCTGATCTTCCGGTTGCCATCGGTGAGCTCGCGGCTCTCGACGGCGGCGGTGGCCCGGACTTCTTCGGCGCCACCGACACCGGTGACGGCGTGACGCTCGGTTGTGTCTACTCCTTCCTGGGAGCAGAGACGCTGACGTTCGACGCGGTTGGCTCGGCGATCTTGACGATCCCCTACTCCTCCGCTGATCCGACGTTCGTCGGTACGACTGACCTCGACTTCCTCAACACGCTCGGTACGCCGCCCGTCGACAACGTCGTCGTCGGTGGTCAGAGCATCGATCCGGTGAGCTTCACCGGAACGACGGTTGAGTTCACCGCGGGAGCTGTGCTTGCGAGCTTCGAGACCGGCGACACGAACCAAGACGCCAAGAAGAACGTTGCCGACCCGGTCTACCTGCTGAACTTTCTGTTCGCCGGTGGTCCGGATCTCGACTGCCCCGCGAGCGGGGACAGCGACGGTGACGGCTCGTTGGATACCGATGACGCAATTCTCATGCTCGAGAATTACTTCACCGGTGGTGCTCCGCTGGCCGATCCGTTCGGCGCCTGCGGAACGCGAGCGGGTGTCGAAGCTGCCGATTGCACGTTCGTCGGCTGCCCGTAAGACGATCACGTTTCGATAGTTTCGATTCGTGTAGAGGTAGAGGGGGTCGCTCCGAAAGGAGTGACCCCCTTTTCTTGATGGACGCAAGCGGTCCCGATACCCCTCTGCGTCGTCACCGCTAGCAGGTTCGCTGGTCGCCTGGCGTCCGGTGGCGGTGTTATCGGAACGACGCTGCGCTCTCGCTGCCCACCCGTTTTCAACCTGGATGTTACTCTCATTGAAGAGGGCCCTATTCCAGAATGAGACCGGCGCAGCCGATGTCCGCAACCTGCGATCTCTCCGCTACCGGAGTTGTCGATCAACTACTGAAGTGTGCGGCCGAAGGATTCGATGGTTGGATCGCCTTTCGTCCCAACGACGTTGAGGTGCACTCCACCTGGGGATTCTCCGGTGGTCGCATCGTCGATCTCGGGTGCACGAGTGACGGCTCATTCCTAGAGTCCATCCTCCTGGTATCCGATGAGCTGCGAGACAAGGACCGCAAGCGGGTCCGCAAGCAAGCGCAGGCGAGTGATCGCGATCCGGGCGAAGTCGTTCTCGAACTCGGACTCCTGTCGGATCACGAAGTGTCGAACCGGCTGCTGGACGGCGTCCAGACTCAACTCGCCGAGGTCCTCAGTTTCGAGCACGTTAAGGCTGAGGTCCAACCGGGCGCGTTGGCGCGGCAACCGTTCGGTGTGGCTCGAGTCCTCCAACTCAATTTAGACACCGAAGAGATGGTGGTTGGAGCGGCCCGTCTGCTCGGCGCTTGGTCCACGATTTCCGCAAGTCTGTCGTCGCTCAAAGACGTGTACTACGCGACGCCGGAGAGTTTCGGCTACTTTCAGGCGGCCGAAGACTATCCCAACGAAGTCGCCTTGGTCAGTGCCATCGACGGCGGCAACGATCTGCGTGAAGTCATTCAAGCGTCCGGCCTCGATCCGTTCGTTGCGTATGCGACCGTGCAGTCGCTGCACGGCGAGTCCGCTATCGCGTTGATCAATCCGGTGCAGCTGTTCCAGCAAGGGTGCGACCTGGAGAAGGAGCATCCAGAACGGGCGCTCCGGCGGTTCGAGCGCGCCGAGGAGCGTGGGCTCGACGACTTCGATCTCGGGTTCAAACTGGCCGAGCTCTACAGCCAGCTGGGGCAAGATTCACGAGCCATCGACTGTTACATGGGCTTTGCCGAGAAATGCGCGACCCAGTTCCGTATCGAGGACACGATCCGCGCGTGCAGTCGCATCATCGAAATCGACCCAGACAACCTGTCGATCCAGGACCGCTATCTCTCGCTGCTCACGAAGTACGCGAAGCCCGAAGAGACGTTATCGCACGGACTGGCATTGGTGCGAAGGTTCGTCGACAGCGGCCGAGACGAGCAAGCACGGTCGACGCTCGAGCGGCTACTCGAACCGGCGGGCGACAACGAAGAAATCATCCGGCTCTACCTGGAGGTCTGCGAACGCACCGGGCACCAGGAGGGAACTCTTCAAGCGCGTCGACTCCTCGGCGATCTGTTTCATGATCGTGAGGAGACAGACAAGGCGCTCGAGCTCTTTCAGAACCTGTATGTTCAGGGCGAGCAAACGGCGGAGGTTCGGTCGCGACTCGGCGAGCTACACTTGCGTCGTGGGAACGGGGACGTCGCTCGCGAACACATCGAGGCACTTCGACGTCTTGAAGGGTGGAGTTCGCGTCAGCCCTCTCCCGAGGCGCTGGAGTTCTTCCGGCGGCTCGGTGAACTCGACAACGTCGTCCCGGTTGTTACCGGTTGGTTGGTCGACGAGGCTCGAAACCGAGGTGCCCGCGAAGAGACGACACGTTGGCTCGAACTCCACTGCACTCGACTGGAGGCGACCGAGAACTTTGCCGACGCCCGACGTGCGGCCGAGCGGCTGACCCAGCTGTCTCCGCTGGACATCAGCGCAACGCGTCGCTTGGCGAAGCTCGAACAGCAATGCGGCGACGGTCCGCAGGCGGCTCGGACGCTGGAGAAACTCGCGAAGCAACTGGCCGACACCGACGCCTCGCTCGAAGAGCAACGCGAAGTCCTGGAAGCGCTGGTCAAAGTCGAACCGCTGTCGATTCGAGCGCGTCGCTTGCTTCTCAAGCTCGATCCGAGCCACGAGCCTCCGCCCGCATTCGTGCTGGAGACGACGCTCCTCGAGCTGCTTTCGGGAAACTCCGATGCCGCGGTTCAGAGCCTCGAGACTTCCTCCGTCGGTTCGCCATACTTGACGTTCGTGGCGGGCAAAGTGTGCCAAGCGAAGAGCGATCAGTCGGCAGCCCTTGTCTGTTTCCACCGTTGCGCGGAGCTTGCGATCGCTCGCAGCGACAAGTGTCTACTCGGCGATGTCCTCGAGGAGCTCGACGCTCTGACTCCGGGCGACCCCGCGCTGGCGAAGTATCGGACGAAGTTCGAACAGTTCGAGGTCGTCAATTCGCCGTCGAGAGCGACGGAGGGCGTAGTGCAAGGATCCGTACAGGGAATCACCGCCAAGCTCAAAGGGCTGAAGACCGGGGAGTCGACTGAAGCGCCCGCGGAGCTGCCCACTGGACCTGCAGCCCCCCCACCCGCGCCGACCAAGAAGGTGGGCGCGCTCTCGGCGGTGGCTCGTTTGAAGGCGATGAAGAGCGACGGCGGCGCCGTCGTGAACCAATGTAGCGAGTCGGATACTCACGTGATCGCCCCGCCCCCGCTCCCGACCAAGCCGTCTGGGAAATCGAAACTCACCGGGGCCGACAAACTGAAAGCGCTCCGCGCGGCAGGCTCTACTCCTTCCCCCTCGAGCGAGTCGGCCCCTCCGGCAGAGTCGGCCACTCCCGCCAAGTCGGCCAATCCCGCCAAGAATGGGATCGACCCCGAGCCACCGGTCCTGACCGGCGACGATGCAACAGCTGTCGCCGACATCGAACGACCGAAGCCGAAGACCTCGAAAAAACTCGGTGGTGCGGCTTCGAAACTCAGCGCGTTGCGAGGTTCGAGTCACTGATTCGTCCTTCGCCCGCGCGCTTCTTCGCGGTTGACGTCACCGGAGGTTTTGCCTACTATCCCGCGCTTCCCCACGGAGGACGACGCCGCGACACGATCGCAGCCCGATCCGGTCACGGTTCGCCGCGACAGGGAAACAACCAGACAAACGAGGGCGGCGTGGCCAAGGGGTAAGGCAAAGGTTTGCAAAACCTTCATCCCCGGTTCAAATCCGGGCGCCGCCTCCAAAAATACGAACCCCCCTGCGAGTCGCGCTCGCCGGGGGGTTTTTTCGTGCCTCGCTCGCGTTTCGCGAACGGTCGTCGTCGACCGGGACTTCTACCCATCCCTATGGCGAAGAGTCGCGTGAAAGCCCCCCGGTCTAGCCCCTCCACCGGCTCGTCCCTCGGGGCCCTGCAGACGCAATCACGCAAGCGGTTCCGCTACAGGTGTTTAGAGGTCGTCGCGCGTTGTTGGGGTCGAGGTCACACAGCAACTCGCAACTTGATATAATCACCGTGGGGATTCTGGGTTAGGATCTCCCAACCGGACCCAACAACGCGCACCCCGCGATCGTACGTTGTTGGTCAACGGGCTCCTGGGTAATCAAGTGTTCCAACGAATCGAAGGTCGTTCACTCTCAATCGGTGTTTGTGGCCACCGCGCTGGTTGAGTCGAACGTACCGACGTCGCTGCCTTTCTTAGGTAGCGAGGGTTACCCGGAGCAAAGGACGGTGGATGTGGAGCTGGTGTCCGTCGAGATTATTCGGCACCAGAGGGGGAGGGCTTCCGGCCGGGGTAATGATCTCCGGGGATGATCCACTCCTGAAATGTTCGTCCATTAGCGGAAGGAGCCTCACTGTGCACTCGAGCCGTCTAGGCCAGTTTCTCAGTGTGTCGCTCGTTGTTCTCGGAATCTCTGCCCCGGCGTTCGGTCAGTGGGTCGATTTCGACAATGAAACCGGATCTCGTCTCAGCGTTGCCGCCAATCTCGGTGTTTCCGACGGTGAAGAAAAAGACTACGGCGTCGCCGACTTCGACGGTGACGGAGATGAAGATCTCATCATCATGCGAAAGACGCCGTTCACCTCGGACGGTCCGCGCGTCAACGTCCTCCTCATGAACGAGGGCGGAGTGCTGACCGATCGGACCACGGAGTTCGCTACGGCGTCCGACGTTCCGGGTGACAACGGGTTCAACACCCCCACCAATGACCGTGATATCGGAATCGGCGATTTCGATGGCGACGGTTGGTTGGACTTCGTGACAGTCGTCACGCTCGCGGATGGCGACGCGAAGCACCTCTCGCACCCGCGCGTATACATGAACCTCGGCGCTCCCGGCGGCACCTGGCTCGGCTTCGAGTACCAGGACGCACGGATCCCCATGCTCGGTGGGATCAACCCGTCAACGGGCATGCCGCACGCGCCGCGCTTCTGTTCAGTCGCCGTCGCAGACATCGACGACGATGGCGATATTGATCTCTACTTCGGGGACTACGACTCCGGGGGAGGACAGACCCTCGACTTCAACGACCGCCTCTTGGTCAACGATGGTAATGGTTACTTTACGGACGAGACGACGAGCCGGTTCGTCGGCAACATCATCGTCGGTGGCGGGTCGTTCCCGTTCCAGCAGTCCGCATTCGGAACGTCCGTCGAGTTCGCCGACATGAACATGGATGGCAACATCGACCTCGTCAAGGACACCGCGCTCAACCCGCCGCAGTACGTCGGCGTGAGCTACGGAAACGGGGCTGGTTCGTTCACGAACCACGATTCGCTCAACGAGTCCGCTCCGTACTTCACCGAAGTGGGCGATCTCAACAACGACGGAATGCTCGACTTCATCGTCACGGATGACGGTGCCGATCACTACCACCTCAACCTGTCGACCCCCGGAGTTACGACGGCGAACTTCAACTCGCTGTTCTTCTCGACTATCGGTGGAGACGACGGGTTCGGTGGCAACAACATGATCGTCGACCTCAACAAGGATGGTTGGAACGACGTCATCATCACCGACGTCGACATCGACATCGCGGGTTGCGCACGTCAGATGCACATTTATCGCAACCTCGGTAACGCTCCGAACGTCTCGCTGACCGAGTTCAGCGACACGCTCCCCTTCTCGCCGACCGGTGTGCACGACGTCGCGCTCATCGACATCAATGGCGATACGTGGACCGACATGGTGATCGGCCGTTGCTCGGGTACTCAAGTGTGGATCAACCAGCCGCCCATTGGCTTGGTGTTCACCTACCCGCAAGGAATTCCGGGTAGCCTCGGTTGTGGCGATGAGATGAACTTCACCGTCGAAGTCACCGGCTTCGGTGGCGCCGTCCCGGCTCCTGGACTGGAGTTCTTCCTGTCGATCAACGGTGGTCCGTTTGCTTCGCAACCGGTTGCCGATCTCGGCGGTGATCTCTACGAAATGAACCTCCCGGCCGGCTCGCTCGCCGATCGGTACGAGTTCTACGTTTCGGCCGAGACCGACACGGGTGTCGCCCGGACCGATCCGTCGGCTGGCGCTGGTTCGCCCTACGCAATGTTCGTGGCCGACACGCTGAACGTCACAATGGATGATCTCGAAGGATCGGTATCCGAGTGGATCGTCGAGACCGGCACCGGCTTGACTGCTGGGGCGTGGGAACACGCGGAGCCGATCGGCACCTCGTCGGGTGGACAACCAGCAGCCCCGTCCGAGGACGGAACTCAGGGATCTGACGCGACCTTCGCATTCGTCACCCAGAACGGCGTCCCCGGCGGCGCGGCGGGCGCGGCTGACGTCGACGGTGCATTCAACCGTTTGATCTCACCCATGTTCGACATGGCGGGCACGGACGGAACCGTTTCCTTCAAGGCGTGGTTCGTCAATGCTGAAGGGACTGTCTCGCAACAAGACGAGATGGTGATCGATATCTCCAACAACGACGGTGCGACGTGGACCAACATGTTGGTCCTTTCGGAGACCGCCGGGTGGGAATCGTTCACCTTCCAAGTCAGCCAGGTCACCATTCCGACCGACCAAATGCGAGTGCGTTGGGTCTGTGAAGACAACCCCAACAACTCGATCACCGAGGGTGGCGTCGACAACTTTGCCATCACCCTCTTCGAATGTGATGCGGCCAGCGGTCCTGCGTTCACGCGCGGTGACGTCAACGCCGACGGCGGCTTCGACGTCGGTGACCCGGTCTACCTGCTCGACTACACGTTCTCGAGTGGCCCGGCGCTTCCCTGCGAAGATTCGGGTGACGCGAACGACGATGGCTCTTTGAACATCGCGGACGCGGTTGCACTCCTGGACGCTCTGTTCGGTGGTGGTTCGTCGGTTCCGGCCGCGCCCTTCCCGGGCTGTGGCGAGGATCCGACCGACACTGATTCGCTTGGCTGTGCTTCGTTCCCGTGCCCGTAACGGTCACGAACTAAGCTACTACACACAATTTCGCCTCCCCGAACCCTACGCTTCGGGGGGGCGTTGTTGTCTCCGAGGCGCTCGCGTTTCGGACTGAAAACGAGGACTTCTTCGCACCGGACGTAGCTGCGTCCAAGGCGAAGGTGGGATTAGCAACTCGGGATTTGCACGCACAAGGAGGCAACCCATGAAATTTCGCATAGCACTCGCAGGAGTGCTGGTCGCAGCGCTGAGTCACCAAGCCGGCGCGCAGATCGTGGTGCAGCCCCGGATGGGCGATCCGCTCAACGGCCTCACCCCTGCCCAACTCGCGGCGTTCTTCGCGGGACGTGACGCGTACGATCTCACGTTCGACGAGGCGTCCGGCCTCGGCCCCGGGTTCAATGACAACAGTTGCGGCAGCTGCCACAACGACCCTGTGACCGGCGGCAGCGGAGTGACAGTCGTCACCCGTTTTGGGCTGGAAGAAAAGGGCGAGCCGTTCGACCCACTAGACGTGTTCGGCGGAACTCTCCTGCAGGACGAGGCGATCAGCGACGATTGCCTGGAGACCGTGCCGCCGGAGGCGACCGTCGTGATCAACCGAGTTACTCCGCTTTCTCTCGGCTTGGGCTTGGTCGAAGCCATTCCGGAAGCGACCATGACCGCAAACGAGACGGCGAGCCTCCCCGGCGGAAGTATTCACTGGGTCGGCCTGCTGGAAGATCCGGGCGCTCCCCTGCGCCCCGGTCGAATGGGCTGGAAAGCTCAGGTTGCCACCGTGTTGACGTTCTCCGGTGACGCCACTCTCAATGAGATGGGGATCACGAACCCACTCGTGCCGGATGAGAACATGCCCAACGGCGACGCAGCGCTACTCGCCGCCTGCGATGCCGTGCCGGATCCGGAAGACGATGGAACGTTCATCAACTTGATCACGGACTTCCAGCGGCTCAGCGCGGGGCCGCCACAGACGCCGAAGTCGGGGATGACCGGTGAGCAGATCTTCATCGACACCGGTTGCGCCAACTGCCACTTGGCGTCGACGTTCGTCACCGATGCCTCGGCTCCGGAAGCCGCACTCCAAAACGCATCGTTTAAGCCGTACAGCGACTACTTGTTGCACGACATGGGCGACCTCGGTGACGGGATCGTGCAAGGCGCGGCGAGCGAAACCGAGATTCGAACGCCATCTCTGTGGGGCTTGCGGTACCGCATCGCGCAACTCCACGACGGACGATCGAACCAAGCGACTCACCAAGAGCGAGTCGTGGATGCGATCATTCAGCACGGAGGCACGGCTCAGTTCGCCGTCGACAACTTCAACGGGCTTTCCCCTCTGGAGGTTGATCAACTGTCCGACTTCCTCGGCTCCCTCGGACGTCGTGAGTTCGACAAGAACTTCGACAATGTCATCTCCGAGGTGGACTTCGAGTCGTTCATGAACTGTTTCACCGGGCCGGGCACAGCGTCGATCACGCCCGATGACGAGTGCGCCGTTCATGACATCGACCAGGATGGCGATGTCGACCTGACGGACTTCGACGCGTTCTTGACCGTGTACATCGGAGTCCAAGAGGACTGCGACGGAAACGGGACTATGGACCTGATCGATCTCTTGTCGGGAGACGCCGCAGACTGCAACGGGAACCTCGTACCCGATACCTGCGATGTCGATCTTGGGACGTCGAACGATCTCAACGGAAACGACATTCCGGATGAGTGCGAGATGTTCATCCGCTCGGACTGCAATGCCGATGGTTTGACCGATATTGCCGATCCGGTGAGTCTCCTCGACTACCTGTTCGGAGCGACCGGCGTGCTCGCGTGCGATGTCGCGTGCGATTCCAACAGCGATGGCGCTCTTGATATCGCCGATACGATCTTCATGCTGAACCACCAGTTTGCTGGCGGTGCAGACCCGGAAGCGCCCTTCCCGACTTGCGGAATCGACCTGACGCCTGCGGCAGGTCTCGATTGCGACTCGTCCCCGTTCTGCCCGTAGAACGCGCGGAAGTTCGCGAACAAACAAAGGGGAGCGTGATCGCTGGATCACGCTCCCCTTTTTCTATGTCACACTTCGACGTGTGCCGTTAGCCGTATTCCGTATTCCTAGAACGCAAGCTCACCGAAAATGAACGGCCCTTGCATGACGAAGTCGAGTTCCATGTCGCTCGACCGGTCTTCGAGGTCGAAGTCGGTTCTTCGGTACCCAACTCCTAGGTTCAAGATAGAAGCTTGGATTCCCACCCGCGCCGCAGCGTCGAGGTAGAAGCCTCTGACGTCGAGGAAGTCCCACCCGAGCACAGCGGCGTTGCCGTCGATAAAGAACGCAAAATCTTCGCTGAACGGAATCTTGAACTCTGCACCAAGCCCCGCCGTGGGGAACCATTGATCGAACGATTCAGACGCCTTCTTGCTCGAAGAAGCTATCTCGATCTCGGCGTCGAGAATCTCGACTCCGATGATGCCGCTGATGGTCACCGGGCCAAGCGCTGTAACGGGGAACTTGGAGCGAATGTCGATCAACTCGATATCGAGTTTGCCTGTGACGTCGTCTCCGGACATGAACGTCTCGTTGCCGAGAGTTGTTGCTTCCGAAAGCGTCCCGTTTTCGGAGTAGCCAAAGTCGAAGTAGCGGAAATCGAACGCGACGTCTGTAATAGACATAGAGCCGCGATAGACGAAGTCCCGCTCCTTGCCAAAGTCGATCGTGTCTTCGAGATCGATTCTGGTTCCGTTGGACTTCTTGTCAGACTCGACAAATCCGTCGACTTCAGCCTGGTAGTATTCCGCCCCGATCTTTGAGATCTGGAAATTCCGCATCATCTCACAGCCGGTCAGCGCAAGCAGAAGCGTTGGCCAGAGCAAGTAGTTGGGCCGGGCGGTGAAGTATCTCAACCTGTGTTCTCCATCTTTCTGAGTATCCGAGCCGATCGGAGGCTGCTTCACGTGCAGTGGTTCCGTCGTCCGTAGAGCCAACCGTCGTCGTGGTACCTAGCGAAGCTCGTAGAATATCAAGGTTGCGACAATCACGGTCGATATTACCGGGAGATGACGATACGCCTCGGAGTCGCCATGCCGAAGGTGCCGACTCGAGTGCGGGAGCCCGCGCTCTTCTTCCAGGTCATCGTTTGCGGGACGGCGGCGGTGATTAATGCCGCCGCTGCCGCTGAGCGGAGGTCATTCTTGGCCCACGTTTGTGTAGGTTTAGTCGTAGCGATCGAGTTTTGCTCGGGCCGTCTGGTCATACTTCGAGTTTCGCCGGGCGTGCGGCCCCAGGAAGCTCGAGGTCTCGCGCGATATGCCGGTACGGAACGGTGAAAAGATCGCCGGATACTCCGTGGTGGATCGTGGCGCCGACCGCCCATGCCATGGACTACGACCGGTCGCTGTCTCGAAGTCGGGTGCGACCCCTTCGAAACCAAGCCAACCCCTCGCAAGAGGTCGCTTGCGTTGGTCGCCAACCTAGTGCCCCGTATCACAAGTTCGTCCGATAACCGCCGGCCGCTTTCCGCTCTGGCGTTGTTGCGCCTCCTGGAAGTAGTTACCAATACGACGGCGTCGGCGCGCCTAGCCAGAGCGCAAAGCTACTCGCCGGATTATTCGGACGAACTTACGATACAGGACACT
>JAJFFE010000102.1 GCA_021776775.1 Planctomycetota bacterium
GATCGTGGCCATCGCGGAGATGCGAGAGTTCGAGAAGGACCACGAGAAAGCCCGGCAACGTTACGTCGCGGGGCGCACCCAAACGGTCTTCCCGCCGGGGACCTACGGCTACCGGAAACTCCTGGGCGTCCGGGTAGCGAAGAGGAGGAGCGCCGCCTGATCATCAGCCCTCGAGCTGGTGATCTTGGCACCGCATGATGCCGGTACCGAGTGACGCTCGTGGGGTCTGATGCTTGTTGGATCGAAACGCGTGGACAAGGCGTCTCGCTTAAGAGCGAAACGTTCGGGTGGTGTTGTGCCCGGTCGCGCCACCGGTGCCGACCCCCGACGCCTGGGACGCGCACCGTCCCGGTGTAGTGGTGCGATGCGGGTCAGCGTTCTCCTAACACTCTTGGGCTCCGATGCTACAAGGGTCGACGCACTTGAGACTTCGCGCGTCACTGTCACCGTTTGCGGACGCATGGTGACCCGTGGGCTCTTTTCAAGCACAACCTGTGGAAGCAACGTCTTCACATCATCATGCTCGGCGTCGCGACGATTCTTGGACTCTTCGGGCTGAACCACCTTCTGCGCTGGTTTGCGGGGGTGACGGACCGGTGGGCTGAGACCGAGGAGATTGACCGGTGAACGGTGCAACGCCGCGCGGCCACGCGATTACCGCGTTGGTCATGAATACGATTGCGTTCACGGTCTGCTTTGCCGCGTGGATGATGAATGGTGTCCTGGTCACGTTCTTGGTCGATGCTCAGCTGTTCTCGTTCAGCACAGTCGAGATCGGATGGCTGATCGGGATTCCAGTCCTGACGGGTTCGTTGACGCGACTACCGGTGGGACTTCTGACCGACCGGTTCGGGGGTCGCGTTGTCTACACATGGTTGATGGCGTTATCGGCGATCCCCATGTGGCTCATGTCGACGGCTGACAGCTACGCTGAGTTCATGGTGTTCAGCCTCGGATTCGGGCTGACCGGTGCTTCGTTCGCCGTCGGGATCGCCTATACGTCTATCTGGTTCGATAGATCTCGACAGGGGACGGCGCTCGGTATCTTCGGGGCCGGTAACGCTGGCGCCGCGGTGACGAGTATGGGCGCCCCGTTTCTCCTGCAATGGTTGACCGAGGACGGATCGAACGTGGAAGCGTGGCGAACGCTCCCCCAGATCTATGCGGTCTCCTTGCTCGTCATGGCGATCATCTTCTGGTTCACGACCAGGACTCGAGTCGTCGCGGATGCCCAGACGAAGACGATGGCAGAGAGGTTGCGCCCCCTGAAGGAACTACGCGTGTGGAGGTTTGGACTCTACTACTTCTTCGTGTTTGGTGGCTTTGTTGCATTGGCGCAGTGGCTGATCCCGTACTACGTGAACGTCTACACCATGAATATCGCCTCGGCGGGATTGATGGCGACGATCTTCATTCTGCCCTCCGGGGTCATTCGTGCGCTTGGCGGTTGGTTGTCCGATTTCGCCGGGGCGCGCACGGTCATGTACTGGGTCCTCGGAGTGAGCGCAATTTGCTGCTTTCTACTCACGGTGCCACGCATGGATATCCAGGCTCCGGGCCAAGGGGTCATGGCCCCGAGATCGGGGACGATTACGAGCGTGACGTCCAAAGAAGTGCGACTCGGGGACCAGTCGTTTCTACTTCGTCAGATTCCCGAGAACAGCGTCACTCTCTTGAACGATCCCAACGCGATGGTGTGGCCCGCGTTCGAGTTCTGGCAAGAGCCCGTTGTCGTAGTGGGCCAGGAGGTTGAGCGCAAGGAACTCGTCGCCCGCGGGGTGACGCATATCTACTTCCAAGCGAACTTCCTCATCTTCACTGCCCTCGTTTTCGTCTTGGGGATCGCCATGGGGATCGGGAAGGCAGCTGTCTACAAACACATACCGGACTACTTCCCGGAGGACGTCGGAGTCGTGGGCGGAATCGTCGGGGTCTTGGGCGGGCTCGGAGGGTTCGTGTGTCCGATTCTCTTCGGCTACATGCTGCAAGGCACCGGGATCTGGACGACGTGTTGGATCTTCTTTCTTGCGGTAACGGTTGTTTGTCTCGTGTGGATGCATCTGGTCGTGCGGCGGATGTTGCACGACAGAGATCCCGAGTTGCTTCGACATCTCGAGCGTCACACCGCCGAGGGCGACCAGGACGCGGAAGTGGCGGGTGCGCTATGAAAAAGCTCGAAGAGTGGAACGTCGAGGACGAGGGTTTCTGGGAGAGCCAAGGCCGCCGGGTAGCGAATCGGAATCTATGGGTATCGATTCCGAACCTGCTTTGCGGATTCGCGGTGTGGATCTACTGGGGCATGATCGCCAAGATCATCCAACGGGTCCACTTCGGGAGCGGCGAGGTTCTCTTTGCGTTCACCGGCGCGGACGGAGAGCCGATAACCGGCGACGCCTACCGGGCGCTCATGTTCACGCTGCCCGCGGTGGCCGGGCTCGCGGGCGCGACGTTGCGTATCCCGAACTCGTTCATGATTTCGATCTGCGGTGGCCGCAACGTCAAGTTCATGACGACGATCATGCTGATCGTTCCTGCGTTGGCGACTGGATTTGCGCTCAGCAATCCGGAAACACCGTTCTCGACCTACGTTGTTCTTGCCGCGGTGTCCGGTGTGGGCGGTGGTGCGTTTGCCTCCTCCATGTCGAACATCTCGTTCTTCTTTCCCAAGAAAATGCAGGGACTCGCGCTGGGGATGAACGCGGGTCTCGGTAACCTCGGCGTCAGCGTGATGCAGTTCTTGATCCCGTGGGCGATCACGATGGGCATCTTCGGAACGGTTGGCGGCGACCCGTACAGCTACGGCGCTGGCGAATCGGTACAGCAGGTGTGGGTGCAGAATGCAGCCTTCGTATGGGTACCGATCATGGCGCTGCTCGCCGTGCTCGCGTTCTTCTTCATGGACAATCTTCCGCAGCACGATTGCGGTTCGACTCCCGTCGCGATTGCCAAGTACCTGTGGCTGACGCTCCTCGGCTTCGGTGGCGCGGCGTTCGGAATCTTCTTGTTGCTGGCGGATTGGGGAGAGACACCAAAGCTACTGAAGGTGTTTGTCGTGTTGGTGCTTACAGTGCTGGCGACGCTTCTGTTGATGCGCTTTCTCACGCCGCGTGCGACCAAAGAGAACCTCATGGGACAGTTTGCCATCTTCAAGAACAAGCATAACTGGATCATGACTTGGCTCTACACGATGACGTTTGGGTCGTTCATCGGGTACGCGATGGCATTCCCTAAGTTGATCGACGACGTCTTCGGTGTGATCCGTGTGGCAGAAACCGGCGAGCGATTGGCCAAGGCCATCGACAATCCCGACGCCTACAACTCCGCTTCGTTCATTTTCATCGGAGCTGGGGTGGGAGCCTTGATACGTCCGGTCGGCGGTTGGCTTGCCGACAAGCTCGGGGGGGCTCGCGTCACGCACTGGGACACGATCATCATGATCGGGGCGACGATCGGCGCCGGCTACTTCGTGTCGCTAGCCAATGTCTCCCCACATCCCGAGCAGTATTTCATTCCCTTCCTGTTGCTGTTCGTTCTTCTCTTCGCGACAACAGGAATCGGAAACGGTTCGACCTTTCGCATGATCCCTATGATCTTCTCGAAAGAGCAGGCCGGTCCGGTGCTCGGTTGGACCTCCGCGATTGCGGCGTACGGGGCGTTCTTGATCCCGAGGATCTTCGGACAGCAGATCAAGAACGGAACTCCTGAGAACGCCCTCTACGGGTTCGCCGTGTACTACGCGAGTTGCTTGGTGGTGAACTGGTGGTACTACGCGAGGAAGGGCGCCGAAAATCCCTTGCTAGAAATCTGACGAGCATCGCCGCGTGGCGATGCTCGTGTGAGTTACTTCTTCTGCGCCATCTGTTTTTCCATGCGTGCCCACGAGTCACGCAGGGTGACCGTGCGATTGAACACCGGGCGATCCGGCGTTGAGTCTGGGTCGACGCAGAAGTAGCCGAGCCGTTCGAACTGAACCTGCGTCCCGACCGGGAGCTGGGCGAGGGCTGGTTCGGTGGGAGCCTCGATGACTTCGAGCGAGTCTGGGTTGAGGTTCTCGAGGAGCGTCCAATCTTCGGCGGCGTCGGCGGGTTTGGACTCCGGGTTGTCGGTCGAGAAGAGACGATCGTAGAGACGCACTTCGGCCCTGGGAGATTCCGTGGCCGAGACCCAGTGAATGGTGCCTTTGACCTTGCGCCCGTCGGGCGTCTTGCCGCCGCGGCTCTCGGGATCGTAGCTACAGTGCACTTCGGTGATCTCGCCCGCGTCGTCCTTCACTACTGCGGTGCAGGTGACGTAGTAGGCGTAACGTAGCCGTACTTCCTTGCCGACGGTGAGTCGGAAGAACTTGCGCGGCGCCTCTTCGCGGAAATCATCCTGCTCGATGAAAACCTCGCGCGTGAACGGAACGTCGCGCCGTCCGGCGTCGGGGTCTTCCGGGTTGTTGACCGCCGAGACCATTTCGACTTGGTCTTCGGGGTAGTTCGTGATGACCATCTTCAAAGGTCGCAGCACCGCCATGTAGCGCGGGGCGGTCTTGTTGAGGTCGTCGCGAATGGCGTTCTCCAGCAGGGTGATATCCACCGTCGAGTTGTACTTGGCGAGTCCCACCGTATCGCAGAACGATCGAATCGACGCCGGCGTGTAACCGCGTCGGCGCAATCCACGCAAGGTCGGCATGCGGGGATCGTCCCAGCCAGAGAGCCGGCCCGATTCCACGAGCTCTCGCAGCTTGCGCTTACTCGTGATCGTGTTGGTCATGTTCAGTCGGGCGAACTCGATCTGCCGCGGGTGGTGGATTTCGAGCTTCTCGCAGAACCAGTCGTACAGCGGTCGGTGGTTTTCGAACTCGAGCGAGCAGAGCGAGTGCGTGATGCCTTCGATGCTGTCGCTCTGTCCGTGAGCGAAGTCGTACATGGGGTAGATGCACCACGCGTCGCCGGTGCGGTGGTGGTTCGCGTTGAGAACTCGGTACATCACCGGGTCACGCATGTTGAGATTGGGCGACGCCATGTCGATCTTGGCGCGCACGGTCTTCGAGCCGTTCTCGAACTCGCCCGCTTTCATTCGCGCGAAGAGGTCGAGTGACTCTTCGACCGGACGATCCCGGTAGGGACCGTTGCGACCCGGCTCGGTCAGCGTGCCTCGGTACTCCCGCGTCTCTTCCGGACTGAGTTCGCAGACGTACGCATTGCCGTCTGTGATCAACTTCACCGCGAACTGGTAGAGCTGGTCGAAGTAGTCGGAGGCGTAGAGGATTTCCTCGTGCCACTCGAAGCCGAGCCAGCTGATGTCGTCGCGGATGGCATCGACGTACTCGGTCTCTTCTTTGACCGGGTTGGTGTCGTCAAAGCGAAGATTGCACGCGCCGCCGAACTCCTTGGCGAGACCGAAGTTCACGCAGATTGCTTTGGCGTGACCGATGTGCGGGTAGCCGTTCGGTTCCGGCGGAAACCGCATGTGGACTTGGCCGCCGTACTTTCCGGCTGCGACGTCTTCGTCGATGGCTTGCTGGATGAAGTTGCGGCGCGGCTTGGTGTCGTCGGATTCGGTCATTCCACAGTCCTGTGGCTCGGGACAAAGGGCTCCTGCGGCGACCAACAGTCGCGCATGCGGCGAGAGTATAGCGACCGAAACCGCGGCAAGAAGCCGATTCCGTCGGTCGATTCTCGGATTCCACGCGCCGTCTCAAGTGTTTTTCACAATAGGAGTTATCTCCTCGGCCGGCGGCGCCTATTTTCGTCTCTTGTCGTACTCGGGCAGTGTGCTCTAATCGAGGCTCGTTTGGGCTCGACGGGCGCCGTGCTTACACCTGCGCCCCTTCTTCGCAAATCCAAGATCCCAGGAGGATCGTCGATGCATCGACGGCCGCAGGCCCTCGTTCTTACCTTGGCGCTCATCGGATTCGGGCTCATCGGCTCGCCGGTGTTGGCACAGTGCGTCGACGACCAGCTCTTGCCGGGCGATCCGACTATGTTTTCGGAGTTCGGCAGCGCGGTCGCCATCGACGGCGATGTTGTCGTCGTCGGGGCGTGGAACGACGACGAAGCTGGTTCCGACGCGGGGGCGGCCTACGTCTTCCGATTCGACGGATCCAATTGGAATGAAGAAGCGAAGCTGGTGCCGAGCGACGGGGAGCCGAACGACCTCTTCGGTCATACGGTCGCCGTCAGTGGCGACCTCGTCGTGGTCGGAGGCTACGCCGGCGTGCAGATCGGCATCATCAACGGCGCTGCTTATGTGTACCGATTCGACGGATCGTCGTGGAATGAAGAAGCGATTCTCTCGACGAGCGCTCCCGCATTGGCCGACTTCTTCAGCTACTCCGTCGCGGTTTCGGGTTCTCGCATTGCGGTGGGAGATCCTGGCAACAGCATCTTCTTCAGTCCGGCCGGCAAAGTGTTCATCTACGAGTACGACGGTGCGATCTGGAACGAGACGGATGTTGTGTCCGCGAGCGACGCGACCGACTGGGATTCGTTCGGGTGGTCGATCGCTCTCGAGGGGGATCGATTGGCCGTCGGGGCACCGTCACGCGAGGGCGCGGGGGAAGATCGTGGAGGGTTGTATCTCTACGAGTTCGACGGCGTCTCCTGGGTCGAAGAGATCCTCGAGCCCGCGGTCACGGCGGATTTCGATCGACTCGGTACGGCGGTCAGCCTCGACGGCGATCGCGTGGCGGCGGGTGCCTTGCAAGTCGACGGCTTCGTCACCTACGGATCGGGGAAGATCCTCGTCTTCAACGGCGCGGGTGGGGCGCCGTGGATCGAGGAGGCGACCCTCTCTTCGTCCGTGATCGGTGACGGCGACGGCTTTGGGTCGGCAATGGCCTTAGCCGGCGATCAAGTCTACGTCGGTGCGCCGGAATCCGGAAACAACGGGCGCATGGCGAGATTCAGTTTCGACGGAATCGACTGGCAAGCGGCTGGGACTATCGTTCCGAGCGAAACGTCGTTTTCGGATAAGGTAGGTTACGCGGTTGCGGCCGACGCAGGGCGATTCGTCATCGCGGCGCCGCGACACGACGAACCGGTCGTCAACGCGGGGACGTGTTTTGTGTATGAACTCGACTTTGCGGAAGTCGACTTCCTGCGCGGAGACGCCAACGGTGACAGCTTGGTCGACGTCGGCGACGCCGTCTGGGTCCTCGCCTACATATTCCAGTCCGGTCAAGCGCCTTCCTGTCTGCGGGCGGCCGACACCAACGGTGATTCACTCGTCGACCTTGGCGACGCCATCTACCTGATCAACTACAACTTCCTCTCGGGACCGCCGCCTCCGACTCCGTTCCCGACGTGTGGCCTCGCCGGCGTGCCGAGCCCGCTCTGTTGCGCGTCGTCTTCCTGCCCGTAGCGTCGAGATACCGTCGAGCCGACCGAGCCCTTCGAGGCGCGTCGGTTGCGGCAAGTTCGCGGGTCGGTCGCAGTCGGGCGTTCGACGCTTCAGAAATTCACACGTCGGCTCCGGGCCGCCGTCTCTCTGCGCGCACTACCGCTGATTGCAGCAACTCAGTATATTACGAAACCCGAACCCCCACCGGGGTTTGTCTCTGACTCGCACGAGACCCGAAGAGAGCAGCCGATGTCCTGGATGGAAGACGCCCTAGCCTCGGTCGGAAAGGGCAACAACGAAGTTGGCTCGGCGACCGAGCCGTGCCCGTTGTCCGAAGGCGCAATCGTTGTCAGTGTTCTGCGCGCGGATACTCAAGAAGCTATCGAAGGCGCCACGGTCGATCTGGCCGGGCCGAGTGCCAAATCGGGATCGACTGCGGGCGAGTTCGGGACCGCGCTCTTCGACCCGGTGGATCCGGGCTCGTACGACGTCAAAGTTGCGCTGAAGTCGGACGAGTTCGAAGATCCCGAGCCGAAGTCTATCTCGCTGTCGGGAGGCGGCACCGCGGTGGCGTTGTTCTGCGTCTCGCCTCCGGGGAACCTCGTCGTCACCGTGGTCAAGGACAGCGATCAGAGCCCCATATCGGCGGCGACCGTCAAGCTGGCCGGGCCGTCCGAAGCGCAGGCCAAAACCGACGACAGCGGAATCACGAAGTTCGACTCGATTCCGTCGGGCGGCTACACCGTGAGCGTTTCGTTCACCGGCAGTAACAAGAAGGCGTACGAGATCCCGGGCGACAAGAGTCCGTTCGTCGAGGCAGGGCAGGACACCGAGTTGGTGATTCCGGTCCGTGCCATCGAGCACTGGGTCGAGATCGAACTCGTCGACGAAGAGGGCAACTCTTTCCCCGAAGAGAAGTACTCGGTCGAACTTCCCGATGGCTCCAAGATCACAGGGAAACTCGACGCCAACGGTCGGGCCAAGGTCGAAGGCGTCAGTCAGAGCGGAACGTGCAAAGTCAGCTTCCCGGATCTAGGTCACGAAATGGAAGTCGAGACACAGGGCGGGTAGTCGCCACAGCGGCTAGCTACCAGCGAAGCGCAGTTCGTGCTGCGCTTCGTCGCATCTGTTGCGTTCCCGATGATCGGCACCGATGACCCGCTCAGAATCGCTGCGTGCGTTCCAACTCTTTGACATAGATGTTGGCGAACTCGATGGCGCTACCGTGCTGTTGCAGTCCGATCGGTCCGGTCTTCGGAATCCCCGGTAGCTGCGCGTTGTCGAGGACTCGCGTTCCGTTCAGGTCGACCGTCAAGCGGTCCCCGCGGACGGTGATCTCGAATCGATTCCACTCACCTATTGGTGCGTCGGCGCGCGTCTGCGGAGTGACCCCGGCGCGCACCTCGGCCGATTGTCGCGTGTCGGTGCGGTAGCCGTACACTTCGCCGGAGCCGATCGGCCAGCACCAGATATTGACCTGACTCTTGCTGCCGCCCCGCAGGTAGATCCCACTGTCGCCCGCGTCGGCGACCAGTTCGGTGCGGAGTGATCCGTCGGCGTTCTTCGCTTGCGATCCGTCCGGCAAGATCACAGGACGCGCGCGCTCTTCGGGTTTACCGGTCCAACGCCAGTCACAGATCAGGGTGAAGTCGCGGTAAGACTTCTCGGTCCACAAGTCGGGCCCCTTACCGTCGAAGGTCATCCGCCAGTCGGCCGCCGACCAGTGATTGCGATGGTCCGGCGTGACCTGCCAGCCAGTGAAGTCTACTCCGGTGTAGAGGGACTTGAAGCCAGTGTCGAGGTGCGCGACGCTCGATGACGCGAGCGACCCGGTCGACGGCAACTCTTTGATGCGAGCGTGGCGGAACTCGACCGGCGAGCCCTCGGACTCGAGACAGATGTATCCCCGCATGGGATTGCAGTCGGTCCCTTGCGTGACCACTTTGCCATTGAGGGCGAGCGAGATGCGGCCGTCGACGCATTCGATCCGGTAGTGATTCCACTCCGGGGAGGGACGCGATCGTTTCTCGGTCGGGAACGCGCGACTGCCGCCGCGTCCGTTCACCGGAGTCATGGTCGATCCGTGAATGGGAAAGATATCGCCGTCGCTCGTGAACCCGGTTCCTTCCCGCCCGTCGAGGACTTGGACTTCGACGCTACGTGTGAACGGCTGGCCCTTCGCCGTGATGGGATCGGACCAGACAAAGATCCCCGCGTTGCCACCGGCGGCGAGGTGGCGCCACTCGAGTTCGAGCACGAAGTTTTGGTAGTGTCGATCGGTGCGCAGCACGCCGGTGGGAATTCCCGAACAGACGATCGTGTCGCCATCGGCGCGCCACGTACTCGGTGCGCAGTTGACGTTGTGCCATCCCTCGAGGTCGCGGCCATTGAACAACGGACGAAACTCGGGATCGCTAGATCGGTACTGTTTGACGTTCGGCTTCTCAATGGAGCGTACATCCAGCGCGTCGGTTCGAAACGGCGCCGCCGGCAGTCCGTCCTTGTTGAACAGCGTTGCCTTCGGAGCGGCGCTCCAGCCGTAACGAGCGGTCACCGGCTTGGCCACGTCAACCGATGAGAGAGTAACGGCAGCGCCCGCGATCTTGGCGGTGGCGGGGTGGTAGGTGCCGTCGGCACCCGCGATTTCGAAGATGCCCGCTGACCCCTCGCGCAATTCGAGACCACTCGAAGCGTGCGCGAAGTGCACCCGAATGGCGGTTCCGGTCGTTTCGGCACGTTGGAAGGTGGGGCCGCAACCCGAGCCGGCGCGACCGTAGGTATCGGTCAGTGCGATCTTGGCGAGACGTGACCCGACGTCTTGTTTGTTGTTCGGGTGGATGTCTTTCGGGTTACCGATATCGAGCGTGACGGCCATGCCGGTATGGGGTAGCGCAAGTGCCGCGTGTTGTGCTTCACGTAGCTCTGCTGTCTGCCCTTTGTCGTTGCCGTAGGCGTAGGGAGCGATCTGCACGAAGTAGAACGGGAAGTCACCCTGGTCCCAGATCGATCGCCAATTGTTGATCATCCCCGGGAACACGGTTCGGTACTGCGCCGCGTTACCGCGGTTGCTCTCGCCTTGGTACCAAATGACCCCGCGCATCGTGAACGGTTGGATCGGGTGAATCATGCCGTTGTACAAGACCGTCGGGGTGTTCTTGCTGAGCCCCGACTGCGGCTCGCGACTCGGGAGGTTTGCTACCTTGCGACCTTTGAGGTAACGCCACTCGCCGGCCACCGAGATCGGATCGTGGCCTTCGAGTTCGAGGCGAAGCTGTTCGGGTTGGCCGAAGACGCCCCCCGGTCCACTGTTGTCGAGGACCCGGATCGCGATCACATTCTTGCCCGGCCGCAGAACTCCTGGGTCGATCGTGTAGCGACGCGGCTTCGACCACGCGCCGACGCCGTGTTCGAACCCGACCGTGACCCCATTGATCGCAACGTCGTCGTTGTCGTCGATGGGACCGAGCGACAGAACCGCCGCCGCGGTCTCGGCCCCGGCCGGTATGTCGATCGTTCGGCGGAAGTAGGCGATGCCATCAAACGTGGTCAGATCGCCGTCCCACGCCCGCGGTAGGGTGGTGGTCTTCCACGCCGAGTCGTCGAAGTCGGAAGCGGCCCACTTGCGCAGTGGAGCCGTGTCGAGCCTACCCCACCAATCCCCCATTTGATCCTTCAGTAGCTCGCGTCGACGATTCGGATCACGGACGGCGGTGACGTAGTCGAGTGTCGTGTCGTATCCGTCGAACGGGCGCAGGCCCGCTTCGCTCATCCACGCTTCGACTCGTGTTCCACCCCAGTCTGCGCTGATCACGCCGACCGGTACGTCGAGCTCTCGGTGTAGGTCTCGGCCGAAGAAGTAGCCGACCGCGCTGAACTCGGCGACGGAGGCCGGGTCACACGTCAGCCACTCGCCGCGGCAATCCGTGCGCGGTTGCGCCGACAGAGTGTTGCGCACCGTGAAGAAGCGGATCTTCGGGAAGTTCGCGGCGGCGATCTCTTCTTCCGAGTTGGCCACGCCCCGATAGCCTCCGCCGCGGTTGGCGACCGGCATTTCCATGTTCGACTGTCCCGAGCAGATCCACACTTCTCCCAGCAGAATGTCGTCGATCGTGACGGTCGTTTGCCCGGTGACCGTCAGCGAGTGCGACTTCCCGTCGGCGACCGGTGTGGGCAGTGACACTTGCCAGCGTCGAGAGGCATCAGCCGTCGCGTGCGCTGCGCTAACCCAGCTGCTCTCCACGCGAACCGTTTCGCCTGGGCTTGCCCACCCCCAGATCACAACGTCGGTGTCGTGCTGAAGGACCATGCCGTCTCCGAAAATGGGCGCTAGCTGCACGTCGGCGAGGCACGTCGTTGTCGGGAAGACGACCAGGGCGGTGAGGAGCATGAGGCAGCGAAGGACGGTGGGTTGGGAGGCGGGCATTCGGGAACTCCAAAAGGGTGAGGTGGACAGTCGATCTAGTTTAGTCGATCGATGCGGGCGCGGGAAACGGGTTCCGTGCAGGGCCAGCGGAGATTCGTGAGCGTCACGGACGGTCTCGGGTACGCTGTCGTTTCGCAGTGGTCGTGTCGAATAGGGGGAGTCGTGGGAAACATCGATCGTCGTCGATTCATGCAAGTCAGCCTGCAGGGCGGCGCGCTTCTCGCCTCGGGAGCGCACTGGCCTGACGGCGCGGGCAGTGTTGACGCCGGGAGGGTCCCGTTGGCGGAGCCGGTGACCATCGACGAGTTCGCGCGGCCGGACAGTGACGCCGTCGGCGACGGCTGGGAATCCCTCAACCCCGGCTACTGGTGGCTTCGAGACGGCGCTCTGCGCCGCCGGTTACGTAACGTCGGCGATCGCGCCCGCAGCACCGGGTTCCCGTATCACTACGAAACGCATGGCCAAGCGGGCGGATCGATGCCCATCGAGTACGACCCCTCGCTGCCGACGGGAATCCTGTGGCGTCGGGATTGGTTCTTGTCGGACGGATACCGGGTTGCAATCGAGGGCCGGGTCCTCGACGCGACGCTCACGGTTCCCGATGGCGACGACGCGTCGTGGCTCATGTATCAACGCGAGCATACGTTGATCGGCGTGGCGCTGGCCGGTCGGTCTCAGTTCGAAGGGTACGGCCGGGGCAATCGCGCCGTCATTGTCGGTTGGCGCGGGGACGGAACGTTCGGCTTCTTCGACAACCGTCGACACCGGAACCGACCGTTGTCGACATCGGTGATCGAGACGGTCGCGATCGATGACGCACTTCGGGACAAGGCGTTTGAGATTACCGTCGACGTCGCACCGGTCGATAGCGGCGCGCGCATGACGGCGACGCTGCAAGTGGACGGGAAGCGGTTCGAGGTGGTACTCGACACGCCTGACGCCGCTCGATTCGCCCACGGCTTCTTCGGGATAGCGGCGCGCGGCTTGACCGATTGGAGTGTGACTCGCGTGCGCTTGACGCCCGAGCACAATCGTCTGCGCACCGTGCCCACCGCAGATCTACAGTTCTGTTACGCACTCGGAGACACGCTCGAGCGGTCGTCCGATGGCAGAGGCGATGCGTGGACCGTGCGCTTCATGACGAAGTTTCGTTCCGATGGGGAGCGCGTCGAGATTCGCGTCTCGGACGAAGAGGCTCCGGCGAAAGGGTGGGCCACGGTTCCTGTCGCGGGGGCGGCACCTATCGTCAGTAACGACTACCGCTGTCGAACCGCGGCGGTCACCGTGCAGTTGCCGTTCGATCCGTCGACGTGCACGCTGTACTACACGGTCTGGAAAGATGGTCGAGACGTTACCGCGGATCCACGCCTCGGTACCGACTCGGTCGGCGCCGGCACCGGCTGGGTGGGTGAAGTGCCAAACTCCGGCCGTTATGTCGGACGTCTACCGAAGCTTGTAGCGCCGTACAAGGTGTGTGGCTTGAGCTGTCACGCCATTCATGGTCGTGAAGCAGCGCTGCCGAAGCCGCGCCTCGGCGAAGCGTTCGGTGTGCGCGATCAACCGACGGTCGACGCCTTCCGCCATCTCGACGCGTACGACTTCCAAGTGATGCTCTGGGAAGACGACGTCTGGTACCTCGAGTTGCTGATCTACCCGCCGAGTCCCGAAGACGCGTACAAGATCATTGAACTCACGCTCGGGGGACCGACAACTCGCTGGCAGATGATGCGTCACTGGAACGTGATCAATCCCGGCGACCACGATCACGGCATGGACGACGTGAAAGGGCCGGAGCAACTTGCCCTTCGTCGCCACGACGACCTCGGCCAAGATCGCGACTACATGCGTCGCAACTTTCAGATCGTCAGCCATCTGATGTCGGGAGACGAGTCGCCCGATCCAGTGGCCAACCCGCGTCGCTGGCGGCGTTGGCAGATGCCGAACCGAGACTTCTCGCTCGTCGTCGTTGACTCGCGTCTGTGGCGTTCGAGCCAAGACACTCGCATTTGGGATGACGAGGGGTGGGGCGATCGACCGGGGTTGTACGGGCGTGACGATCCGACTCGCTCGCTGCTGGGCGAAGAACAGTTTGCCTGGCTGTCCAACATCATTCACACCGACCCCGCCGATTGGATCTGCGTCAGTGGCATCAACGGGCTGCATACCATTTGGGCCGGCGTCAAGAAGGATCCGGTCAGTGGCAATCGCTTCGTCGAGCGGGACCGCGTGGCCGCCGACTACGCCGGCTGGGTGAAGGCGGGTTGCGATCGCGTGATCGAGTTGCTGGCGAGCCGATCCGGCGTGATCTCCGTGTACGGGGACGTGCACCTCGGGAGCGTGGCGCGCAACCGAGACCACCGACTCTACGAGTGCTCGTTCGGCCCGATCGGTCGTACGGGAGGACGTCGACCGAAGAAGAACTTCGGTCCGGTGATGGAAGACTACGACGGTCGCCCGGTCGATATCCTCGCCTTGTATCACCAATCGTACGACTCACCGAGCCTGCGCAAGCGCACCGGCCCTCAGTACTGGAACTTCTTGGAGATGTCGTTTGCGCCCGGACGTCCGGGTGATCTTCGTCTGGCGGTCCGCAACATTATCGACGCACCCGACGTCGAGGTGCGCGGCGGCGCGGAAGTGCGCGTCCGTGTGAGCGACACGGGTCGCAAGCCTACGGCGTCGTTGGCCCACGTCGTGACGCTGCCGAATGCGGCGGTCGTGTTGCGAGGTGCGGATGGGCGAGCGATCCGTGGGGGGCGCAGCGACGGCACCGGGAAACTGCACGCGGACGGATTGGTCGACGTGGCACCGGGGACGGCGATCGTTGTGGTCGCGACTCGCGGTGAAGAAGCGCACGCGCAGGTAGCGCGCGCCGCGCCGGTGTAGGCGGGGCGTGTGTGACTCCGGAGACCTTGCCTTCTTCTGCTGCACATCGACGAGCGAATCGTGGCGTGGCTCGAACACCAGTGGGTTACCGATGGCCGGGTCGCCGGCTCGCCACCGACTATGACTGAGGCGTGGTCGTGTTGGCGGGCGGGGTCGGTTGGGAGCTTCCGTTACTTGGCGCTGCACAGTCCCTGGGCAAGACCTCGTCCGATCGACGTGACTCCGTCGGCGTTTTCGCGGTGCCGGTTCGTAGGCGCAAAGCAGGCGTTGCGACCGCCAAACCTCGTCGGACGAGACGGGGCATCGTCTATCCCTGGCAGGAATCACGCAGCCCGTCAAAGTCGGCGGCGAGCCATCGACGGTCCCATCCCCAACCCACTGAACTACGAGCCGCGCCCGATGCGCCCGTCTTCTTCGTCCCTCTAACCCCGCAACTCGTGGGTCTCCAGCCTACAGCTCGCGGATCACGACGTTCCTAAACCGAACGGCGTCGTTGTGTCCGCAGAATCCGATATGCCCCTTGGCCCGGAACCTCCCGGGGTGTTCGCGGCCTGAAACCGGCTTCTCGATCTTGGCGACGTCGGCGTCGACGATGACCGTGCCGTTCAAGGTCACAGTGATACGAGAGCCGACCGCGCGTATCTCCTCGTGATTCCACTCGCCCACCGGTCGCAAGTATCCGCGGTGGGCGGAGACCAATCCGTAGATGGAACCGTGGTACTGCCACGGTTTGAGTGTGGCGAATTTCTTGGCCGTGTTGTCGAGAACTTGGATCTCCATGCCGGCGTACGCGGCGTCTCCTTGGCGGGGCGCGCGAATGCCGATGCCGTTGTTGCCGCCGGGGGGGAGTTGGAACTCGAAGCGGAAGACGAAGTCGCCGTACTCATCCTTGGTGTAGAGGTTTCCGCCCTTACCTGGTCGGCAGCCGATCGCGCCTTCGTGGACTTCGTAGTTGTCGGTCGCACCGATCCAACCGGTGAGGTCGTTGCCGTTGAACAGCGATTTCCAGCCGCCGCTCAAGATGCGATTGGCCTCCTCGGTCTCGATTTCGCGAATGAAAACGTTCTTGAAGTAGAGTGTGTTGCCGTGGTTCTGCAGCTCGATCTGACCGCTGGGGTAAATGGGTTTGTCACGCTCCCAGTAGTTCTCCATGACGACGCCGTCGAGGACTGCTTGGCCGTTGAGCCAGCACCAGACCTTCGCACCCACCATGCGAATTCGGAACGTGTTCCATTCGCCGACTGCGCGGTCGGCCTTGACCAACGGGCGATTACCGGAGTGTCGATTGTTCCACAGCGCGCCGGAGCCTTTGTCGGCACCGTTCTTGAAACCGTCCGGGTTCTCGGTATCCCAGATCTGCAGTTGCGGGGATCCTCGCAAGTAGATTCCGCTGTCGCCCTTCTTCTTGATCTTCCAGTCGACGTACATCTCAAAGTCGGCGTAGTCCTTCGCGGTGCAGAGGCTGTCCCCCTTGCCGTCGAAGACCAGAACACCGTCGACGACGCTCCAATGAGCGCGCATTCGCTCGTCGGCTTTCTGCTGCGCGGCCGCGAGGTCGTCCGCCGACATCGAGCGACGCTTGATCGGATTACCGACCAATCCTTTCCAGCCGTCGAGGTTCTTGCCGTTGAACGCAGCCTCGAATCCGGGGGGGGCTTCGACGGCGGAGAGTGTCGAAGTTGCGATAATCATCAGCGCGGCGAGCCAAAGCGTTCGTATCAACGGAGGTCCTCTCGAAGGGGCGGGACGGGTAGATGCTGGGCCATACTAAGTTACAACGGCACCCTGGGACCAGCCCATTGCCAGCGCCCGCGAAGGGGAGTGCCGGTAATCGGTGGCGGTTCGGGGGAGCCTCAAGGAGTCGGCCCCGGGCGACCGATGTATCAGAGTTGGGGGAACTCTCTATTCGACGAGTCGGAGGGTCGCATGAGCGATTCCGAATGGCGGCAGAAGTTCGAGGCGGAGCAGCTCGCGCGTCGCGACGCCGAGCACAAGCTGGATGCAGTCCGAGTGGCGCACTCGCAGCTCGAGGACCGAGTGGCGAGCATCCGAAATGATTGCGACGAGCTATCGTCGCTGATCACGCAAATGGCAGCGGCCAGCGAATCTGCTCCGTCCGGGCCGAACACGGCGTCCGACGAAGAAGTGATGACCGGTCGGGTCGCCGTCGCTATGTCCGCCTCCAATCGCGCCATTGCCGAGCAGGTGCTCGAGACCGTCGAGCTGCGCGTCGACTGCTTCGCGCACGCCGAACCGCTGGTCGAATCGGTGACCGCCGCGAGCACGAGCGACGCGCCGTACCTCATCGTGTTACTCGACATGAGCGTGACCGGACTAGACGTCTGTCAGACCACGCGCCAACTGCGGCGAAGTGGTTACTGTGGTGTCGTCATTGCGCTCACCGCCGGAAGCTCCGGCGTCGACACCGCGAAGTGTCTCGAAGCGGGCTGCGACGACTACCTCACCTCTCCGCTGCACGACCGCCGACTGCTCAAGAAAATCCAACGTGCCATCGCCCAGGTGGCGTTGGATCTGTAGGTGTTGTTGGCGGCCAGGCTCGGGCCGCCGGCTGCAGCGTGCGACGAGCCTTGCGCTACCAATCGTCAGTGCGAAACGACGACGCCGGCAGCCCTTCGCGGTTCGTGAGGTTCGGCTCCGCGGTATCGGTGAAGGCGTAGCGTACGGCGATCGGGTTCTTGACCTTCTCGGATTGAACGACAAGAGTGTCGCCGTCGATTCTCGCGGTCGCCGCGTGAAACTGTCGGTCGCCGCCCGCGACGTAGAAGTGACTCGGAGCTTTGCCGTCGCGCGTGCTGAGTCCGCCGCCCACGTGGTCGAAGTGAATCCGGATTCGTCCCGGTTCGACGCTCTGGGTGGCGTAGAGCGGTCCCGAATGGACGAGCTCTGACTGTCCGTAGTTGCGGGCCAGTGCCCACCGCGCCAATCGCTCTCCGACATCGACCTTGTTCTTGGGATGGATGTCACTCACGTTGCCGATGTCCATGGTCACGGCCATGCCAGTGTTGGGGACGGCGTCCAGGGTCAGCAACTGCGCTTCTCGCAGTTCGGCCGATGACTCGGGTCGACCGCCGTAGCGAAACGGCGCGATCTGCACGAAGTAGAACGGAAAGTCACCTTGGTTCCACGCCGCGCGCCAGCTTCGGATCATCGACGGGAACAGGGTTCGGTACTGCCGTGCGCGGGTTTGGTTCGACTCGCCTTGGTACCAGATAGCACCGGCAATGCGGTAGCGGACCAGCGGTTGGATCATGCCGTTGAAGAGCACGGTCGGAGTGTGTGCGTTGAAACTTTGATCGGACGGGCGCGTCGGCAGCGCGCTCTGCTTCGGGCCGGCGTGAAATTTCCAGTCGCCGGCGAGTGACACTGCGTTCTCTTCGTTGTCGCAGGAGATGCGAAGTTGCTCCGGCTTTCCGAAGAGGCCGCCGCCGCCGTGAAAGTCGTGCACGCGAATGGCAATGGTCAAGCTCGCGCTCTTGGTCGCCGTCGCCGGAATCGTGTAGTGGCGGGCCACGCTCCAGTCGCCGGATCCGCTCAGCCCGCCGACGCGCTGTCCGTTCACCCAGGTGACGTCGTTGTCGTCGATCGGCCCGAGTGACAGCGTCAACGGCTGTCCGACCCACGACGAGGGGATCGCAACCGTCCGCCGATACCACACAATGCCGTCGAAGTTGGGCAGCAACTTGTCTTCCCAATTCTGAGGCAAGGCCATGGTGTCCCACGAAGCGTCGTCGAAGGTTGTCGCGTACCAACTCTCGGCCGTGCCTGGGTCCTTCGCGTCGATGCTCTGTTGCCACTCGGCGAGGCGTCGCGAGACTCGCTTGGCGAACGACTCCGAATTTTCGCGCGCGTCGCGCAGGCGATCTAGCGACTCAGTAAACGGCGCGAACTCGGTCAAGAAGTCGGCTCGGGCCCACGACTCCGCCGGCGTTCCCCCCCAGTCGCTACCGATTAGTCCGATAGGAATTCCGAGCTCACGATGAAGGTGGCGGCCGAAGTAGTACGCCACGGCGCTAAAGTTCGCCGCCGTCTCGGGGCGAATACGACGCCACGCCCCTTTGAAGTCCGTTCTGGGTTCGGGTGATACGGTGTTCGGAACATCGATAAACCGGATGTCGGGGAAGTTCGCGGCGTCGATTTCAGCTTTGATCGCAGGGCCCGTGCCGCACCAAGCGAGATGCCACTCCATGTTCGACTGGCCCGAGCAGACCCAAACTTCGCCGCTCAACACGTCCTTGATCTCGATCGTGTTGGTCCCGGCGACGGTCAAGGTGTAGGGGCCGCCGGCCGCCGGGGTGTTCAGCTCGACCGACCACTCACCGTGGGCGTCGGCCTTCGTCGTCGCGGGCTGATTGTTCCAGCTCCCCACGACACGGATCGCTTCGCCCTCGGACGCCGAGCCCCACACGACGAGGTTGCTGTTGCGCTGAATCACCATGCCGTCGCTGAACAGGGACGGTAGTCGAACCTCGGCCGAGATCGGTAGGCAGGCGAGACAGACGAGCAATACACTGCGACCTATAGACACGTAGACCTCAACCTTCGTCGATCGATGATGTTCGGGAGAACTCCGGGAACGGGTACAGTGTAGGCGTTCTCTGACTATCGAAGGAGTCATCTCGTGAGTGGAATCGTCATTCTGTCTGCGCTGCTGTCGGCCATGGTCTCCGTCCAGGTTCCGGAGGGGGGGGCGCCGGCCGTCGTCGCCGAGTTCCGACCGTTCTCCGAACTGGCGGCGCGTTCCCGCAACACCACCGACTGGCTGCTCGACGACCGCCACTCAAAAACGGAGTTCTACCGGGGAGAGCATCCCGATGAATGGGTGCTTTCCAATGGGCTGATCTCGCGCACTTGGCGGGCGTCCAGCAATGTGGCTACCGTCGCGCTCGATTCGTTGCGTACCGGCCAATCCCTGTTGCGGGGAGTGAAGCCGGAGGCACGGATCACGGTTGACGGACACACGGTGTCGATAGGCGGGCTGGACGGTCAACCGAACTACGCGTTTCTGAAACGGGAGTGGCTCGACGCGTTGGTCGCCAATCCGCTGTCGTTGCGGTTCGTGGATCTGGAAGTCGGGAGCACGGTTGCTCCGTTTGGGTGGGCCCAGAAACGCTGGTCCGAAGGGCGCCCCTGGCCGGCACCCGGGCGGCGGATGTCGTTTCGGTACCGATCGACTCCTGAGTGGCGTACCGCCGTGAAGCGTCCAGACCTCGAAGGTCTAGAGGTCACCGTGCACTACGAGATGTACGACGGCATTCCGGTGCTCGCCAAATGGTTGACGATCAATAACGGCACCGCGGTCACCGTTCGCCTCGACTCGTTCGCGAGCGAGATCCTGGCCGTGGTCGAACACGACAGCTATGTCGAAGGCAGCAACAACGCGGTCATGGCGCCGCCGTCCCTCCGGGTGGAGAGCGACTACGCGTTCGGCGGCATGAAAGAACGTTCGTCCAATCACACGACGCACTGGTTGCCCGATCCGCAGTATTTGACCCAAGTGAACTACCAACGCAAGACTCCATGCTTGCTCGAATCCAAACCCCCCGTGGGACCCGCCATCGACATGGCGGCCGGAGAGTCGTTCAACACCTTCCGCACCTTCGAGTTGGTCTACGACTCGACGGATCGCGAACGCCAGGGGCTGTCGGTGCGGCGGATGTATCGCACCGTCGCTCCGTGGGTGACCGAGAATCCTCTGATGATGCACGTACGGCACGCTGATGAAGCGAGTGTCCGTCGCGCCATCGATCAGTGTGCCGACGTGGGTTTTGAGATGGTCATTCTCACCTTCGGCAGCGGATTCAATATGGAGCGCGACGACGAGGAATACGCGGCGCATTGGAAGAAGATCACGGACTACGCGCACAGCAAGGGGTTGGAGATTGGAGGGTACTCGCTGCTCTCGAGTCGCCGAATCGGCCCCGAGACCGATGTGATCTCCCGAGAAACCGGCAAACCGGGCGGGGCGAGATTCGGCAACGCTCCGTGTCTCTGCAGTGATTGGGGGAGCGCCTACTTCGCTAAGCTGTATCGATTCTTC
>JAJFFE010000103.1 GCA_021776775.1 Planctomycetota bacterium
GATCGTGGCCATCGCGGAGATGCGAGAGTTCGAGAAGGACCACGAGAAAGCCCGGCAACGTTACGTCGCGGGGCGCACCCAAACGGTCTTCCCGCCGGGGACCTACGGCTACCGGAAACTCCTGGGCGTCCGGGTAGCGAAAAGGAGAGGCGCCGCCTGATCATCAGCCCTCGAGCTGGTGATCTTGGCACCGCATGATGCCGGTACCGAGTGACGCTCGTGGAGTCTGATGCTTGTTGGATCGAAACGCGTGGACAAGGCGTCTCGCTTAAGCGCGAGACGTTCGGGTGGTGTTGTGCCCGATCGCAACCACAGGTACCGCCCGACCCCCGCGACGCGTCCCGCCCAGGTGTAGTGGTGCGATGCGGGTTAGCGTTCCCCCCAGGCTCCGGGCTCGGAGGCTGCAAGGGTCGACGTGCTGGAGACTTCGCGCGTCACTGTCAGTGCACCGATGGATGTGTCTACCCGGCGGCTTTCCCGCGCCCCGTCCACTTTTCCCGTGGTCTAAGGCCCCGGTGACTCGTACGCTGCAGGTTCCAACCCTAGCCGCTAGCCGCAGCCAACAACCGAGACGAGACCCGTGGGACGACTGATCTATCTGCTTTGTGTCGTGGTCATCGCCGCCACACCCGCCCCGACGCACGCGCACCACGAACCACAGTCACCCAAGCCCGCCAAGCCGAAGCACTTTCTCTACGACCCCGCCGAGGTCGAGGTCCCGCCCGCCCGCCGTGGGTCACCCGATGCGTACGACTCAGATCTCGAGCAGTACCGGGACCAGTGGTGGCTTGCCTACCTGGAGTTCACTCCCGGGAAGGGCGACCGCGTTCACGTGGCGGTGGCCGACGGGCCCGACGAAGCGACGACGGTCATCGCTCCCACGGGGCGCTTCCGCCGACCGACGCTGACGCGGGTTGGGGAAGAGCTGTGGCTCACCTACGAGTCCTTCGACGTGACCGTCGAGACGTGGCGTGTTCAGCTTGTTTGCTATCGCCGGACCGGGGATCGGTTCGAGTGGCAGCCCGGTGGTTCGGTCACTCCACACACTATCAGCGCCGTCGACCACGCAATTGCCGCCGACCCTTCCGGCGGTGCGTGGTTGGTGTGGCAACAAGCGGTCGCGGGTCAGTACGACGTGTTCGCTTGCCGGATCGACGCCGCCGGCCAAGCCGCCGAAGCGGAACTCGTGTCCACCAATCCCGCGGCCGGGGATTGGAATCCATCGGTCGCGGTGACCGTCGGCGGCAAAGTGTGTGTCGCATGGGACACCTTTCGTTGCGACGGGTTCGACATCGTCGTTCGGTGGCGCGACGTGGCGTGGTTGCCGCCGCGGCTCTTGGCTGCAACCGCTGCCTTCGAGGGTCGAGCGCGCGTCGTCGCCTCGACCACGTCGGAAGCGGCGTGGATCGCGTGGGAAGAAGGCGCTCCCAACTGGGGACAGCCGTATCGGGGCAAGTGGACGCAGTGGAATGAGATCACCGACGAGGTCGGACCGCTGCACCGATACCGAAGAGTTCGCTTGGCGCAGGTCAACGCGATCGGTCAACGTCGCGACACCGCCCCGCTGCCGATGCCGAGCTTCGCCTTGGCCGAGTTACGTCCGGATCGACGCAGCGCGGCCACGCAACTCGGCGCGTTCTACGAACGGCCGGAACTCGCCGTCGACCACCACGATCAGCCGTGGGTCTTCTTTCGCCACTACTACCACCCCCAGTCGGCTTCGACTGCGCCGGTGATCCACCACATCGAAGAAGGGTGGCGGGTGCAAGCACGCCGACTCGACGGAGACCACTGGTCGAGCCTCTACGAATGCTCCAACGGCGACTCCGCCACCAATCAGCGCGATGGAGCGCAACGGTTGGCCGTCGCTTCTGCGGCTGGCGATGGTGTCGCGTGCGCGTTCAGCGTCGGGCGGACCGATCGGCGTAACGATCCACACCGACGCGGCCTGGCGTGGGCAACGCTTCCATCGAAGCGCGGAAGTGCGCCTGTTCTCTCGGAACCGATCGACTTACCGCTCGACACCGCGACGACTCCACCACGAACAACCACCACCCGAACCGTCGCCGGCAAGACATACCAGTTGGTACGCGGCGACTTGCACCGCCACACCGATCTGTCGCTCTGCTTTCCGTTCTACGACGGATCTTTGGACGACGTGTACCGCTACGCCATCGAAGTGGCACAGCATGACTTCCTCGGCGTGACCGACCACGCGCGCGACATCGCTCAGGGCAATGAGCAAGCGCAACTGTGGTGGCGAACGACGAAAGAAGTCACGCGCCACCACATGCCGGGTCACTTCCACCCGTTCTATTCGTACGAGCGCAGTCGTGGCGAAACGGATCACAACGTGATCTCGCTCTATGACAATCTCCTGCGGCCGCACACCACCCCCCATGCGAGCTTCTGGCAACAACTCGACGCCGATACGTTGATGATTCCTCACGCCACGTTTGCCCCACCGAGCCGTCCCATCAACCCGGTCACGTGGCGCAAGGTCAACGATGACGTGCGACCGCTCGTCGAGATCTTTCAGGGGTGCCGCGACCACAGCGTGGAAGACGATGCGCACGAAGGGCTGAATCGCGGCCACCACATTGGCTTCATCGCAAGCTCGGACCACCTCTCCACCAAGGCGAGCTACGCGTGTGCGTGGGTCGAGCAGCTCGATCGCACAACCATCTTCCGAGCGCTGCAAGCGCGGCGCACCTTCGGGGCGACCGCGCCTCTGAGCGTCGCGTTTCACTTGGGCGATCACTGGATGGGTGAACGTGTCGTCAGCGACGACCCGCTCGAGTTCACATTCGCGGTGCAATCGCCGACTCCGATCGCCCGAGTCACGCTGATTCGTGACGGCCGGCCGGTCGAGAGTCGTAGGCTGCGCTCGGCGGCGTCCTCGTTCGAGGGAAAGCTCAGCGCCGCCCCGGTGCTCGACCGGGAGTCTTGGTTCTACCTGCACGTGGAAACGAGCGATGGACAGGAAGCGTGGTCGTCGCCGATTTGGGTTCGGTAATGCGGCGGGCAGTTCAGGCTAGGTTGTAGGCTAGTCGGATCAGGCTAGGTTAGACTGGTCAGGGCTGGGGTAAACTGGGCCCCGAACAAGTCTCACCAGCGAGAGGTGCCCCATGAGTCGCCGCAAGTCCCCCCGCCCCCGCCCGGCGAAACGACCGACCCAGCCCCCGCCCGCGGACGGGATCGACCGACGCGAGTTCGGTAAGCGCGCGCTCGGTGTCGTCGGTTCGGCGTTCGCGGCGCCGCTGATTGTCCCGCGCCACGTCTGGGGTGGCCCCGGGTACACGCCTCCGAGTGAAGTCATCACGCGCGCCGTGATCGGCACCGGCGGCATGGGCATGGGACACGTCGTCACCAACCAACCGGGACGGCCACCGGTGACGCTCGCGGTTTGCGACGTCGATCGTCAACACCTTGCCAACGCAAAACGGAAGGCGGGCGACGGCTGCGAAGCGTTCTCGGATTGGCGACACGTACTCGAGCGACGCGACATCGACACGATTCACATCGCAACTCCACCGCACTGGCATGCGTTGATCGGAATCGCGTGCGCGCAGGCCGGGTTCGATATCCTCAGCGAGAAGCCGTTCACGCGAACCATTCATGAGGGACAGGTGTATCGCGACACCGTGGCTCGATACGGCCGCATGTTGCAGATCAACACGCATGGTCGCTTCGGCAACTACTACGGGTACGGCGCCTCGAAGGCGCTCAAGAAGCTGGTCGACAGTGGCCGACTGGGCAGCCCACTCACCGTTCGGGTCGGGCACCAGCAAGGGCTCAACTGGAAGATCCGTCAGTGGAGCGGCCGCACGAACTTGAAGCCGCAGCCGGTCCCCGAGCAACTCGACTACGACATGTGGCTCGGCCCCGCGCCGGTCAAGCCGTACCACCCGCACCGTGTTCACGGCAGCTTTCGAGGTTACTGGGACTACGACGGCGGCGGGCTGACCGACATGGGCCAGCACTACTTGGATCCGGTGCAGTACATCCTCGGCAAAGATGACACGGGGCCGGTCGAAATTTGGGCCGACGCCGAGTCGCCACAACATCCCGACGCGGTCGGCCTGTGGAGTTCGGTTCACATCCGCTACGCGGACGGCGACACGATCATTCTCGAGAGCGGTGAATGGGGTAAGCCGGGTGAACCAGGTCGAGCGTTCATCGAAGGTCCGAACGGCAGGGTCTTCGGCAGCTACCGCACCGATCCCGCTGGGCTCATCGAAGAGACCGCGTCGCTTCCCGATCCGCCGCCGTTGATCAATTTCGAAACAGCGGTGCGCACACGCGAGCGCGCCGGTGGAAACGAATCGGTCTCCCACCGGTCGTGCAGCCTCGTCAACCTCGCGTCGCTCGCCATTCGCATCGGTCGCAAGCTCACCTGGGATCCCCAGTTGGAACAGTTCGTCGGGGACGACTTCGCCAACCGCTTCGTTCGGCAGCCGATGCGCTCGCCCTGGATCGTTTGAGAGACGTATCGATGAAACAACAGACTAAGCCCACTCCCCTTTCGATCCCTCTTCTACTGCTCTGCCTGCTGCTCTGCTTGCCGTTCGTATCGGTCACGCTAGTGGCGCTGTCCATCGCCGATGCGCCAGTGGCTCGCGGTCAGAACAACGCAGCCAACAGCACGGCGGAGAACAACACCGCGGAAAACGATACAGCGGGCAACACTGCGGAACGTATCGAGACCCAGTGCCGCGCGCTCGTCACCCCGGGAACCGGTGACGACACGGCAGCGCGCAAGCAAATCCACGCCACGGTCATACTCGCGACAAAAGCGGCCGACCTTCGCGAAGCGACGCTCGAAGGATTCCGCAAGTTCCTCGAAGACGACACCACCCCCGTCGCCGCCCGACACTTCGTGTTGGAGCAGCTTGCTTGGATTTCGACCAACGATTCGGCGCGCTGGATCGCTAGACACCTCGACACTCCCGAGCTTTGCTCGGTCGCGGTCCAAGCCTTGGTCGCGTCCGGCTCCATCAATGCACGCTCCAATTTGCACATTGCGCTCGAGCGCGTAACCGACGTCCCGGGGCGCGTGGCGATCCTCGATGGCTTGGGTCAACTCGGCTACGACGAAGTCGCGTTGACGCTGATGCATGAACTCGATCACGGCGACGACCGGGTTCGCATGGCGGCGCTCCGTAGCTTGAGCAAGATCGGATCGGCTGACGCAGCCGCGCTGATCGGACGCGCCATGCAAGAGCAGTCGTGGTACGAGCAATCGGAAGCGACCGCGCTGCTGCTCCGGTTGGGACGACGCGTCGGCGCCGAAGACAAAGGTTCGGCCGCTAGCCTCTTTCGCGGCCTCCTTCAACTCCGACGAAACGGCAACGCGTACTCGCACATTCGCTGCGCCGCTCTCGACGGACTCGCCGAGACGATTGGCGCGGGGGCGCTCGACGACGTGCTGAATGCCCTTTCGAGCGAGGACGCCGAAGTCAGCGCCACCGCCCGTCGGCTCGCGGTCGGTATGAAAGGCACCGCCGTCACGCGAGAGCTCGTCGATCGCCTGGGGCGCGGTACGGCGAGCTGGCAGTGCGCCACCATCCAAGTCATCGCTGATCGAGGCGACCGAGTTGCACTTCCCGGCGTGACCGCGGCGCTTCAGCACACAGAGGCGCGCGTCCGCATCGCCGCGGCCCGCGCTCTCGCCACGCTCGGGGCCGAAACGGAAGTGGCTCCGCTCGCCGCCGCCCACGAAGCGACGACCCACCGAGGTGAGAAGAACGCGATCCGCTCAGCGTTGACTCGCTTGTACGGAGCGGACGTCGACTTCACGATCGCCAAAGCGCTGAACAGCGCGTCCGACACCCTGCGCAGTTCGCTGCTCCGCGTCCTCGCCGAC
>JAJFFE010000104.1 GCA_021776775.1 Planctomycetota bacterium
GGGGCGCCTCAACCCACCCTGCCCGTCCCCGTCGCGACGGCCCAATGCGCTTCGCCAAGTGTGTGACCGACGCGACGGGAACGGGCCGGACGGGGCGAGGCTTCGGAGGTATGTGCACGCGTGCTGCTCTAGTGATGGTGGGTGATAGCACCATCACTTGATGCGTTCACAGCTGTGGACGAAGTTCTCTAGATGTCTCTAAACATGCATTTAGACCACGAATTTAGCACCTTAGCCTTGTGCCTATGTAAGGCTTTTGTTATACTCCTGGGTAGATTAACGACGTTGACCATGAGCCAACTACTGCCCGCCATTCAATGCTGACTCGGAGATCGATATGTCCGCCACGACTGTTCTTGACGCCCGTGCTCTGCACGATCAGATTGTTGTTTGTGTGCTCAATTGTAATCGTGGTCGGTTGAAGCTACTGGAGCACATTGGGCAAATGGACGAGTCGCGTCTTTATGTTGAACTTGGCTGTAGTTCAATTGAGCACTACTTGCAGAAGAAGCTCAAGTTCAAGAAGTCGAGTGCTTGGTCTCATAAGACGGTGGCGCGGGCGCTGCCTGAATTGCCCCGACTGAGAGAGGCGTTTGGGAACGCAGGGATTGGTTGGAGCAGCGTTCGTGAGATTGCTCTAGTCGCTACGGCGCGGACCGAGCAGCAGTGGCTCGACTTCTCGGAGAAACACGGAGCCGACGCGGTCGAGCGAGAAGTGAAGGCTGCGAAGGGCGATGGCCGAGATGCACCGCGAGAAGGCGACTACTCTTTGCCGCCTCAGACGGTGACGATCAAGTTCGTGATTACGGCCGATCAGTACGAGACCGCAAACGAGAAGCTCAAGCTTGCGCAGGTGAAGCACGGCGGACCGGGTGACGACGGACCGTTCCTCGAGGCGATGCTCGACAGTTACATGGGAAGCGAGACCGGAGCGTCATCGACGAACGAGACTCCGACTTCCGGGCCGACCAAGACTGTCGTCTATCACCAATGTCCAACCTGTCGCGCCTCCGCGGTCGAAACAGAAGTCGGTCCCGTCGAGATCGAATCCACAGCTGTGGACGCCGCGACCGAAACCGCGACCATCGTTCAGATAACATCAGACGAAGAACGGCCCCTTCCACCGCTCCCCGATGACGCCGAACCTGACGACCCCACCCCACCGGAGCTACGAGCCAAAGTCCTCGCCCGTGACGGCTACCGCTGCCAAAGTTGCCGCAGCAGTCGAGACCTGCACGCCCACCACGTTCAACCCCGAAGCAAGCTCGGCCGCACGGAACTCGACAACCTCGTCACAACGTGCAAATTTTGCCACGGACTCATCCACCAGAACCGTCTGGTAGCAACCGGCACCGCGGCCACCGGCTTCGGCTTCTCATAACGTGACGCCTTCGCGATTGCGCCGACTCAAAGTTCCGCGCACTTGCAGCAGCACGCGTGTACACACCTCCGAAGCCTCGCCCCCCGATCCATGTTTGGACCCCGAGCGGAACGGGAGCAATTCCCTTCTCCGCGACACACTTGGCGGAGCCGCCGCTTGCGGGCAGAGTCACCGTGGGCCGATGCGACGGGAACGGGCAGGGCGGGGTGAGGCGCCCCCCGATCCATGTTTGGGCCCCGAGCGGAACGGGAGCACTGCCCTTCTCCGCGACACACTTGGCGGAGCGGGAGCAAGCGTTCCGGTACATTCCGCCGCCGCGGAACCTACAGCGCAGGAAAGCTCGCTGTCTCTTTCCAAATCGGCTCGCCGCGAATCAACCCCTGCACGTTCTTCTCGAGGACGATCTTCTTGCTCGACTTCTCCAGCACGATGAACCCATACGGGCTCACCTTCTCACCTCCTCCGTCTTTTCCGGAGGTTTGGTACGACCGGTCGTCATAGCGAACGACGAGGTTGCCGTCGCGCTCGAAGATGGAATCCACGTAGTAGCCGGCGCTGTTCCAGCTGTCTCCGCCAAAGAGAGTGAGAACCATGCACCGGTCGAAGTCCACGGTCGGCACGCCCAGCGGGTTGTAGATCGACAGCGGATTGCCGGTTTCTTTCTCGCCGAGATGGCGCTGCCACAGCTTGATGAAGTGCGGCTCGGTGCGCGCGAGTTCGATCGCCCGCTTCGCCTTGCTGTGAGCGCCGGTCAACATCACAAGAGCTCGCTTGTGGACGGCCGGAGCGGGGGCGGCGTCGGTGGAAGCAGGCTCCTTGAAGACAGAGACCGCGCAGGTCAAACCGATCGCCGACGCAGCCAGCAACACGAGCGCGACAACAGTGTGGAACTTGATCATGTGGAGAGTCCTTTCGGCAGGTCACCCACCAGGATGCCACCGAAGCTCCAATTCTTCCTGCATTCCAGAAAGAAAACGCTCACTGGATCGGGAAGTGGATCTCGGTGAGCAGCTCTTCGGGGGCGGTGTCCTGCGGGCTGTTGTGATAGACCTCGACGCACGGACGGGCGTCTGGCTGTCGGCCCGACTGCGGTAGCCACTCCTCGGCCAACGCGGTGTACGCACTCTCGAGATCACCGTACGGCCCCTTGAACATGGTGACGGCGTAGTCGCCGGCCGGAATCTCGGTGACGACGATGCCTGCTTCGGGATCACCGGCGAACTCCGGTCCAACCGAGAGACACGCCGCGGAACGAAGCTCTTCGGCCGGGGTCGTCTTCGGGTCGTGATGAAACACGCCGTAGCACTGCGTCGACGGACCGATCAATCCCTTCGGCCCGGCCCAACCGAAGATGCGTTCGAAGCACGGGGCAATCCCGGTGTAACACCCTTCGTGCTCGATCGCGGCCACGCGAATGGAGTCGAGGGTTCGAATGTCGACGTTCATTGTGCAATCCTCCTAGAAGACCAACCGGAGTAGGCAAAGACGTTTCTCACTTTTCGCAGACCATAGCTGGGCCCTCACCTCCGCGTCCAGACTTAGCGAACGAGCGCCGGAAGCCCTCACGGGCACGGGTGGTCGAAGCACGACAGCGGAGAGCTCGGGCTCGACGGTCCGCAGTTCGGAAACGGCGCGGGCGGGGGCGGCCCCGACGAGAATGCCCACGTGAAGATGTGGATGGGATCACCGAGGTCGAGCGCGTCGGATTCATTGGCGTCCCCTGCTTGCAAGCAAGGCAGCCCGCCGCCGCTGAACAAGAACGTCAAGACGGCAATCCCGTCGGCAATGTCGACGGACTGATCACCGTTGGCGTCTGCCCGAACGAACGACGAGTCGGACGGCGTGGTGTCGATTCGGGTGACGAAAACGTCGGTCAACCCGCCACCGTACGTGGTGTCGTACGCTCCGACCGACGTGGGGAAATCGGTCGAGAAGGTGAACCCCGACACCGCAGCGATGCCGGCGGGATCAACCGCGAGCGAGAAGCCGTGATCGGCATCCGTACCGCCGAGGTACGTCGCGTAGGTCAGCGTCGCCAAGCTTTCATCGAAGCGTGCCAGCAAAGCATCGCCTCCGAAGGTCCCGCCTCCGGCGAAGGCGGGCTGAAACGCCGTCATGGTTACGGGGAAGTCGAGCGAGCAAGTGCCTCCGGTCACGTGCACCCCGGGCCCGCCGCTGTGGCTCAGGACGCGAATCTCATCGCGCCCGGAACCGCCGAGGTAGGTGCTCGCAATCAACGTCGATCCGTCTCCCGACAGCCGACTGACAAACCCGTCCATCTCTCCGTTGTGGGTCCCGTCATACGCGAACGCCGTGACCGGAAAATCCGCGGAGCGGGTGCGGCCGGCGACATAAATGGACCCGTCGGAGCCGAGATCCACCGAGAACGGTCGATCTTCGTCGATACCGCCGAGGTAGGTCGCAAACTCGACCGCGCTCCCGTCGACGCTGAGCTTGGCGACAAACCCGTCGCTCGACGATCCCACACCCACCGCGAGCGAGTCGTCAAAGGCACCCATCGTGGCCGGGAAGTCGACCGACTGCGTTCCACCGACCACGATCGGCCGCTCAGTCGAATCGACGGTGAGGGCCAACGCCTGCTCGCCCGCAACCCCACCGAGCAACGTCGAGTACACCAAATCGGTGAAGTCGGACGACACTCGAGTCACGAAAGCGTCGGCCAAGCCGGCCGCCAACTCCTGAAAGGCACCAGTCGTGGTCGGATAGCCCGACTCACACGATCCGGCCACGGTGACTTCTCCGCTAGCGTGCACCGCAATTCCGTTGACGACATCGAACCCCAACCCACCGATCAGCGTCGATGACAAGAGGTCGCTCCCGTCCGCACTGAGCCGAACGACGACACCCTCCGAAGCTGCGCTCTGGAGTCCCCCACTCGGCCATTCGTTGAGATCGTCGAATGCGCCCGGTGTGGTGGGAAAGTCGGTCGAGAACGTGTGCCCGCCGAGGTAGTAGGTGCCGTCGGCCGCGACGTCGATGGCGAGCACGGTCTCTTTCTCATCGGAACCGCCGAGATACGTCGAAAAGAGTAACTCGCCCTTCGCTGAGAAGACGCTCACGAACGCGTCCGTGAACCCACCGACGAACGCGGGCTCGAAGACGCCGGGCGTCGTGTCGAAGTCCATGGACTCCGACAGACCGCCGATGACGAGCGAACCGTCGGGGTGAGTCGTCATGCCTTTGACTTCGTCGAACCCGCTCCCGCCGAGCAACGTCGACCACTCGACCGTCGGGTCGATCACCAACGGACAGTCACGGCGCTCACCGGTGATCGAGAATCCTAACGTCGCGTCGTCGATCAGACGAAACGCACAGTCGACCGGCTCACGCCCGCGCGAGGTCTCGTACCAGGCGACCGGCTGCTGCAGCCGTAGGTCTCCGACGTCGGTCAAGATCAGCACGCCGGCCCCGTCGACACCGAGCCCTCGCGCTCCCTCGACCGCCAATCGGACCGCCGAGACGTCCGCCTGCGCTCCCAACTCCACATCGAAACGCAGGCAATTGGTTTGGGATCGGAACACAACGTCGATACCGGGATAGATATCGCGATAGCGCAAGGTCTCGTAGCCAGGTACAGACCGCGCCCAACACGCTTCGTCTCGTCCCACGAAGAAGTGGTGGCGTTCGCTGCGTTCTCCTTCGCCCCCGGGGCCGTGCCCGAGCCCGTCCAACCCAACAAGAGCAGGTGAGAGAGCACCGACAAACCCGAAGCGAAGGTGCACGCCGCGATCACCAACGTGAGCACGGAAGTCGAACGCCTCGTCGCGGAAACTCCACGAAACTCCACGGTCGCCGCGAGCGGCAAAGCGAACCGCCGACGACCACTGACCGTGATTGGGAATGAACGAGGAATGAAGAGTGGGTGTCACTTCGCCGGTCGCGGCTTGGCGATCCATCGCGCGAAGCGTCGATACCAGCACCACTGAGCCGAGCGCGGCGAGAACAACGAGAACGCGGGCGGGCGGGGGCATGGCGAAACTCCTCGTCGAGGGGAAGCTTCAGTGTCCCACGACCATCGTCGAATCGCCACCCGCGGTCCGGTCGCCAACGCGATTAGTAGTAGGGGTTCACGCCCGCCGTGTGGTCGGTCGCGTCGAGGATCTCGGTGATCTCGGGCAGGCGCTCGAGCAGAACGCGCTCGACCCCTTGCTTCAACGTCGCCGCCGCCTGGCCGCAACCTTGGCATCCCCCAGTCATGTTGATGAAGACGCGGCTCTCGTTCACATCGGTCACTTCGATGAACCCGCCGTGCGAAGCGACCATTGGGTTCAGCTCGGTGTTGAGCACGTTTTGCACCTTCGCCATGAGCTGGTTCTCTTCGTTGCTTCGCTCCCGAGGGGGAGCGGCGTCCGGCAATTCGGAGAAGTGTGCGGTGACGATGTCTGTCACCGCAGCGAGAATGGCGGGCCACTCACCGGCGGTGTTGGATCGGCACAGAGTGATCTTCTTGTCCTGCAGGAGTAGAGCCGAGAGCGACTCCAAGCCAAGAAGCTTCTGGGCCAACGGATACGGGGCGGCTTCGGTCGGATCATCGAAGTACACCGGCGCCGCACCGCCCACGACTTGGTCGAGGACGATGTCGATAGCGTCGGAATCTTCGTCGTGGTTGCCGGCCTGGATGGCGACGTCGGCCATTCGGAGCACCTCTTCTTTTGGGTAGCGAATCTTCGGGATCGTAAAGATCGTCGAATTGGGCGGGGATTCTACCGGCGGAAGTTGGACTCGGCCAGGAAAGCGGGGGTACAATCCGCGGCTTCTGCCTGGAACCGCCGAGAGCCTCGCCGAGAGCCCTCGCCGGGACCACGGCTGCCCCGAAACCGCACTGCCCCGTGCCCCCCGGAACAGTCCAATTGTTCTGGGCGGGCCCTCTGAGGGCAGCGAATCTCCCACGCCAACTTTGAGAGACACAACATGATCCGCTCGATCACCGCGATTCTGGGCGTCCTGCTCCTCATTGGGTGCTCGCTTTCGTCGCGACCCATCGAGGCGCAGCGCGACCTCCCCAAAACCATGCCGGACGCGCCGCCTCTCGATCGGGATCCGAACAATACCTACGGCACGCTCGACAACGGGCTCGACTACATCATTCGCCCGCACACCAACCCGCCCGGACGCGTCTCGACTTGGCTGCACATCAAGACCGGGTCGCTCAACGAGACGTCGAGCCAAAACGGTCTCGCCCACTTCCTCGAGCACATGGCGTTCAACGGCTCGAAGAACTTCGCCCCCGGCGAGCTCATTCCGCGCCTCGCCAAACTCGGAATGCAATTCGGAGCCGACTCGAACGCCCACACGACGTACCACGAGACGGTCTACAAGCTGGCCATGCCCGACACGAAGACCGAAACGGTCGAGTTGGCGCTCACCATCCTGGGTGACTACGCCAACGGCATGTTGCTCGTCGACGAAGAAATCGAGAAAGAGCGTCAGATCATCCTCAACGAAAAGGGCACCCGAAAGGGCGCCCAGATGCGACTCCAGGAGAAGTTCTTCCAGAACGTATTCGCCAAGACACGTTTCGCCGAGCACAACGTCATCGGCACCGACGAAGTCATCAGCACGGCGCCGCGCCGTGAGTTCCTCGACTACTACGACACGTGGTACCGTCCGGAGAACATGACGATCATCGTCGTCGGCGACATCGACTCGAAAGACATCGAAACACGAATCAAGTCGCACTTCTCCGCCGACAAGTTCACAGCGCGATCCAAGGCCCGCCCCGCACGGGGCACCGGCGTCAAGCCGATCGATAAGCCGCGGGCGTTCGTCTTCAGCGATCCCGAGCTGCCGATCTCACAGATTCGCATGATGCGTATCGCCGAAGACCGGGGGCCGATCGACACGTTGCCGAAATTCCGTCAGAACGAAGTCGAGAACCTCGGCACCGCAATCCTGAACCTGCGTCTACAAGAGCGCGTGCAACGCGGCGAAGCTGCGTTCCTCGGCGGCAGCGTCAGTGTGTCAGGCTTCTTCGGCGAGGCGCTCATGCCGTCGGCCGACGTCGGCGGCATGCCGGCCAACTGGAAGACGATGCTCGAGCAACTCGTCGAGGAAATCCACCGCGGAGTCGAGCACGGCTTCCTCGATAGCGAATTGGAACTCGTCAAGACGCGAATGATCTCCGGCGCGGAAGCCGCGGTCGAACGAGCGGCGACGCAGGACTCGCGCGTCATCGTCAATACGATCGCCTCCGCGGTGGGACTCGACTTCCCGTTGATGTCGCCGCAGCAGAACCTCGACCGGTTGAAGGAGGTGCTGCCCACGATCAACGCCGATCAAGTCGCCGCCATGTTCCGCGACAACTTCTCGACGAAGGCGTACACGTACATGGTGTACATGCCGGAGAAGGGCGACACGCTCCCGACCGCGGATGACGTCCTCGCGACCGCCACCGCGGCGTGGGCGAACGCGACGACGCCGCTGAAAAAGGCGGAGGCGGCGGGTCCGCTCCTGACCAAAATGCCAACGCCGGGTACGGTCAAGTCGCAGACGAAGAAGCCATTCGACGTCACCACCATCGAGCTTTCGAACGGCGCCCTCGTTCATCACCGCTACATGGACTACAAGAAGGACCAAGCGACGATCACCATCACAGTTCCGGCTGGTTCGTTGGAGGAGGACGCGTCGACGCGCGGTCTCGCACAAACCGCCAACTTGGTGGGTGCGACGTCGAGACTCAGTTCGACCCAAATCCGCGACTTGATGGCGGACAAGAAAGTCGGCACCGGATCGGGCTTCGGTCTCGACACGTTCACGATCCAGGTCGCGGGATCGCCGTCAGATCTCGAAGCAGGCATGCAGCTCGCGTACGCCCAACTGACCGACGGCAAGATCGAAAAGAGCGCCTTCGATAACTGGAAGACGTCGGCGAAGCAGCAGATCGAAGCCGGCAAGACCAACTCGCAAGTCCAGGCGGCGGAAGCGCTCGCCAAGTCATTCCTCGGCGGCGACCTGCGCTTCACACCGCTCGACGAAGCGGGCATCGACGCCCTGAAGGTCGAGGACGCCGAGCGTTGGAAGAAACGCGTCTTCGGACGTGCGCTCGAAGTGGCCGTCGTCGGTGACATATCGCTCGAGGACACCCTTCCATTGGTCACCCGCTACATCGGCTCGCTTCCACGGTGTGAGGGTCCGTTCACGGTGCTCGATCCTCTGCGTAAGATCGATCGTCCGGACGGTCCGTACGTCGAACGCGTCGAGTTTGAGTCGGTGACTCCGCAGGCGATGGTGCAAGCGGGCTACGTCGGATGCGACACCGAAGCCAAGGACGACCGACGTCGACTCAACTTCGTACGCTCCATCCTGCAAGAGCGTATGACCAAGCAGCTCCGCGAAGAGGAAAAGCTGGTCTACTCGATCGGGATCGCTCACCAGCCCGGTGAGGGCGTGCCGGGCACGGGCCTATTCGTCGCCATGTCTCCGGCCGAGCCGCAGAACGCGGATAAGTTGGCGACGCGCATCATCGAAATGATGGACGAGTTCGCGAAGAGCGGTCCGACCGAAGAGGAAATGACGGTGGCTCGCAAACAAATCGCGACGCAAGTCGAGGAAGCGGTTCGCCAGCCGGCATTCTGGCAACGACAACTGTCGACGCTCACCTACCGCAACCGTGATCTGAACGATGTCAAAGGACTCGCCGAGTACTACGAGGCAACCACCGTCGAGCAAGTCCACTCGGTGGCCAAGAAGTACTTCGTTCCCGAGAAACAGATCCGCGTCGTGGCCATGCCGACGGCCGTCGTGGACTAGCGCCGCGAAACAGCGCGTCAAGTCACGTTAGAAGTCAACCGACACGAAGAACGGCGCCGGGGAGAAATCCTCGGCGCCGTTTTTCTTTCCGGCTTGGTGTGACCCAGGAGCGTCACGGACACGCCAGGAACAACCCGCAACCGAGCGCGTCGGCAGTCGCATCGATCCCGCAGATCGAGAACGGTGTCGGCGGCACGGGTCCCGACGCGAATTGATACGACAGCAAGTAGACCGGGTCGGAAATGTCCGCGACTCCGTCGTCGTTACTGTCGATCGCGTCAACGCACCCGTTGGGCGTCGCCTGGAACAGGTAACCCAGCGCACACACCGCGTCGGCGAGATTGCTCGCGCCGTCGGCGTTGCAGTCGCTGCGCAGAAACGTCGTCGCGGAAGGTGCGGTCGGCACGAGTCGCAACACCTCTCCGAACGCGGTTCCGATTAACAGCTCACCATTCGGGTCTTGGCCCATGGTGATAGCGGTCGACGACACAAGTAGAACGCCCGCACCATCGACGCCGATCAACTCCAGCTCGCCCGTAGTGAGGTCGAGGGCAATCAACTCCGCCGCGAGCCAATCCAAGAAGACATAGCGACCGTACAACTCGGGCATGGCGCTGCCTCGGTAGACGTAACCGCCGATGACGGATCCAAAACCCTGCTGACCCGTGTTGTGATCGTACTCTGCGATCGGAAGTGTGAACGCGGGGTTGGGGCTCGCGTCGACGCTGGCGTCGCCGGTCGCGGGGTCCCACGCAAAACTGCCTTCGACATCCGGCCACCCGTAGTTGGCGCCTAGTTCGACCTCGACGATCCACTCGATCGTGAAATCTCCGTTGACGCCGGTGTAGATAGACCCCGTTTCCAGGTCAGTCGACATGCTCCACGGGTTTCGCAATCCCCACGCGAAGAGCTCCGGCACGACGCCGGCGGCAAACGGATTGTCACTAGGAATGCCATAGCGTCCGTTGATCCCCAGGGTGTCGACGTCGATCCGCAGCACGGAGCCGTACGGATTGTCGGTGTTCTGCGCGTTGAGTTGGTAGGCAAACGGAAGCCCGGACCGCGTCTCACCCCCGTCCCCCACCGCAATGTACAGGTATCCGTCCAAGCCGAACGTCAAGTCGTCGACGACGTGTTGCCGCTCCGGCTGACCGATCCGCAACAGCTCGCGGCGCGTCGAGACATCGACGGCGCCGGGGTCGGCCGCGTCCACGAGGTATTCGACGACAACGCTATCGAATGCCGAGAACGTCGGCACCTGCGGCGCGACGTAGTGAGGAGTCGACGGATTGGGAAGCGACTCGCCGGTGATGACGTAGAGCTTGTCGTTGCTCGCGAACTGCGGATGGAACGCGACACTGACGAGCGCACGATCGGCCGGCTCGGCCACAATGGAGAGGAAGGGGTCCGAATCCAACGTGCCGTTCTCGATCACGCGGATCACGCCATTGGGAGAGACCACGAAAATCCGATCGGTCGAATCAGGTGCGCGAGCCAAGTCCGTGATCGAACTCGGCACTGTCGCCACGAGGTCGAGCCGAACGGTCGTCGGACCAAGAGGGATATCCGGAAGCAGATCGTTCCCGGTCCCGTCGGCCCACGATGAGGTGACCGTCAGCAACCCGCAAGAAAGTGCGCCAAACAGTACGAAGCGGCAACAACCTGACGCGGATCGGCCATGACCGAGCGCAACTCCACGACGACGAAGTGACGCGTTTGCGAACACCTCCGCGGCTGCGAACCAATGAGCAAACATGGGTTGTCCTCCTCTGGAGTTTCAACCGTGGCGCGTAAGCACGAACAAGACCAGCAGATGAAATCGGCAGCCGCCCGCCAAATCAAGCGTCCTCGGGGCGAACGTCGGCATCCCCACACCACGTCCAAACTTCGACCACCGGGCCCAACGTCCCCCGGTCCCTCAGTTGCTCCAACTGCGGAGCGAACTCGTCCGGGGACGTGAACTCGCCCCGGGACAGGAAGAAAGGACTTCACGTGAACGAACCGTCGCCTCGTACTCGTCACATTGCGTCGATCGTGCCCGCAGTCATCTTGTGCGCCCTATCCGTCGTTTGGGCGTGCCAACAGCATGAGCGACTCGAAGCGTTGGTCGCCGAAAACCACAATCTCACGCTACGCCAGGCCGAGATAGCCACGTCGTTCTTCGGTGAAGCGCTGCCCCGCTCGCCGCGCCGACCAAACTACTTGGCGGCGACCCTTCGCAGGCTCGACACCATCAAGACCAGCAACGCCACGCGGGGGCGCAGCCCGTCGCACGCCAAGGCGTCCGACATGTACGCCGAACTCAGCGAGGCGATCGACGTGCTTCGACCCGAAGTCAACGCTCAGTTTACGTCCATCGACCTCGACCCCCGACTCAAGATCACGTCGAAGAGCAGCGTCTCGTTGGAGGTTGCGGCTGTCGAAGACACACAGGCTGTGCTCGACTCCTTGAACGAGAGGTGTCAGCTGCTACAGCCGACCAACACAACGTCCCGGTCGCTGCGCGACGGAAGCTACGAGCTGAGGATCGAATTCCGATTCAAACCCGAACTCCTGTCGAACCAAGTGACCCGGAGAATGAAGAGGACGCATTGAAGAAGCTCAAGAATGACCTGATCCAAATTTTCGCGACCTCTACGTTCTTGGTGGCTCTCTGCGCCTCGGGCTGGGCGTTGTACTACCACAACCACCGTCACGAACTCCTCGCAGAGCGCGACCTTAACGCCAAGAACATCCTTCAATTGCAGGTCGAGCTGAAAAGCCCAGAAAACAAGGAAGCCGTCGAGCGCCACCTCGCGATGTCTCGCGCCAGCCAATCGGATGAAACCTTGGGCTCGACTGTCATGCGCACGGTCAAGTCGATCCCGAGACACGCGACCGTCGCCGATAGTCGTAGTTATCCCGCCAAAGGCGACGAGATCGTCCGGCACGAGTTCGACCTTTCGTTCGACCCCGCCAGTATCAGGGAGGATGGACTCATGGCCTTCGTCAACGCTATCGAACGGGACTCCCCCCTGATCTCGTTCCAAGAGGTGAAGTTCATCCGACGAGATCGCAGCGATGGCACGGATCGGTGGAGTTCAGAGTACAAACTCGTGACCTACGAGCCCACGGGTGTTCGAAAGACCTCCGACAAGAGCCCGCCGGAGTAGCAGGCGATCGCCAAAAGAAAAGTCCGGTGAACCGATGTCGATCCACTCGACATCGGCCACCGGACAATCACAAAGAGAGATGCCTTGGCTTAGCTAGCTAGAGCCCGGACTATTCATCAGTCGAAGCCGCGCAGGCTGCGCTTCCCGCGAATCTCTGCGTTACTCCTTCTTGAAGACCACTAGGTCGACTGCGGCGTCGTGCCTG
>JAJFFE010000105.1 GCA_021776775.1 Planctomycetota bacterium
GAAGTCTGGCCGGCCGGATCGGTGTGCGAGGCGAGCAATCCGCCGTCGTCGACATAGGTGCAACCGTGCGACTCGCCGCCGGGCCCGACGGTCTGCGCGAGCAGGCTGTCCGCGTCCAGAGTGAGCGCCGTGACATGACCGAACGGGCCGACGATCGAGGTCGGTCGGCCGTCGACGTCGCGAAACAGCTCGGTCACGTTGCCCGAGCGATCGATCACCTGCAGCAACCGACCCTCGTCGTCGTGCTCGAAGGTGAGGATCGGGTTGCCCGTCAGGGCGTGCAGCGTTTCGAGGTGACGGCCATCGCGGTCGAAGTGGTAGATCGCGCTGCCGTCGCGGGCCGGGATGAGCTGGTCGCCGTTGGTGAATCCGGGAAGCACCGGTTGCAGCCGCATCGTGCCACCTCCGCATGCGCTGTGGCCGAAGTAGATTGCGCCATCCGGCCCGAGCTGAATGTGACCGGTGGGTGCAATCTGCGCGTCGAGTGCGGGACCGAGCGCCGGGTCGAGGCCCGGGCATCCGGGGACGGAGGTCCCCGCCAAGATATCGATGAAGCCATCGGGCGTGATCCGGCGAATCTCCTGGGTACCGCTGCTGTTGCAAGCCAGCAACACCGAGCCGTCGAGGTCGAAGCTCAACCCGATCGCGTTGAGTCGTCGGCCGAGAGCCGCTTCACCCACCGTGGGCGTATCGCAGGAGTACGGGAACGGACAGTCGCCGCCCGCCACTGGCTCCAGCATGCCTTCCGGCGTGAGCCGCGCCAGGCATTGATCGTTGACCAGCACGTGAACCTCGCCCTCGGGGGAGAGCTCCATATCGTTGAATCCACCTCCTCCGGGATAGATGGTCGTGGCGTGCACCTCGTCGCAGTAGTACTGAGTACCTCCCCCACCGATCAGAGTATCGATCGTTCCGTCGGGATCGACGTAACGAACGCGACCGACGCTCATGATGTAGTAGCCACCCAAGGAGTCCGCGATGACGCGGAGCGGTTGGACTCCGGCGTCGAGGGCCAGGCCGCCGTCACCGGAGATCGTCGCGCCCGTCCCCGCGACGGTGTCGACGATTCCTTCAGGGTCGATTCTCCGAATCCGTCCATTGCCGCCGTCTGCAACCAAGATCGACCCGTCGGGCAACACGTCGACGTCTTGAATGTTGTCGAAGAGTGCGTCGGTGGCCGGGCCACCGTCCCCGGAGAAGCCCGAGCCCGGCGAACCCGCCACGGCCACTTCCGATCCGTCGGGATAGAGCCGACGCAGTTGGTGGGACGTGGTGAAGTACAGTGAACCGTCGGCCCCGATGTCGAGAACATCCGAGTACTGATATCGCGCGAGCTCGATCTCTCGTCCGAGCGAATCGCTGCCGTAAGACTCTCCGCTTCCCAGGTAGAGACGCTGGTGCTCCGGGTCGTAGACGTGGTGCGCGTCGAGCGTCCACCCTCCGAGATCTCGCGTTCCGGCGTCGAGATTGCCCAGATCGACATACTCGCTCTGCCACTTCGTGACACCGAACCGCCCAGGAGCCAGTGTGCTGCTCACGGGAGGCGGAGGCACGGACCACTGGAGTGCGGTGATGTAGATCGCCTCGTAGACGTACCCTACAGAGACTCGAGCCCGCTGGACGCCTTGCGCTCGTCGGCCGTAGGCGTCGAGCCCATCCCAGGTGAAGCTCAACTCGTAGCCGAGAGCGCCGGCCTCCGCCGGTGTGTACTCGGAGATGAAGTCGCGGCCGGCGATGGAGATGTCCACTCGAGTGCCCAGCCACGTGCCGGTTCCGGGAGCGCCCAACGGCGACGTCGAGAGCGGGATGCGCAGGGTGTAGTCGTCGAGTCGCCCGCGTACTTGGTCGCTACGGTAATGGAGAGAGTAGGGAGTGCCGCGAATGGGGATCACTTCGCCTAGGGTTTGGTTCTGCACGTAGAGCGTGGAGTAACCTTTTGCTTTGCACGGGTCGTCGTTTCCACGTCGGGGTGGATCCTCGACGCCGCCGACCGGCGGATCGCAACCGTCGCATTGGTAGGGGAAGTTGTAGTCGTGCGGAGAGAAGTGCTCCGTCGGCATGCGCCACAGCGTCTGGCCTTCTTCGTAGAGCGACGCCAACGTCGACAGCTCGTCCGAAGTGATGCCGAGGTCGTCGAGTGCCGATCCGGTGTCGGCCAAGCCATCGCCGTCGAGGTCGACCGTGACGGTGCCGCCCGCTTCGGTGAGGATCTCGATGACGAGACCGCTCTCTTGTCTCACCCAGCGCGCATCTTCCCGATCGTAGTAGCCGGACGGAACCACGGTCCCGGTCGGGAACCCGAGGAAGTTCTCCAGATACACCGGAACCGTTTGATCGAACTCGACTCCCGTGGCCCCGGCTGCTTCGGCCTCATCGACCGAGAGTTCCACGCAGTACGTGTACGCGGTGTGATAGGGGAGCGGGGCCGGCATGGCAGCGGGGCCCTCATCGCCAACGGTGTACTCCGTGGCACGGACGCTAAGGGTCGTGAGTGGTTGAGTCGATCCATCCGCCAGGCGCAGCGATGCGCTGGTACCGGCTGGAAACAGCAGGGTCGCGCAACGTTCACCGTCGGCGTCGAGTTGCGGGGTTCCTTGGGCGACTTGCATGGTCGTGGCCGAGAGATCGACGGCCGTGACGTTGGCATCGAGCGGGACCAGCGTGACCTGCTCGGTGAAGTCGAAGCCGTTCCACCGAGCTTCGAACTTACGCTGAGCCGTTGCGTATCCACTCTTCCTGAAGCTGAGCGTGAATTCGTCTCCTCCGTTGACCACCAGATCAAATTCTCCCGTCGGTTGCGTCACGGTGCTTCCGAACTCGGGACGCCCGTGCACGGTCACCAACACGCCGGCCAGCACTCCGCCATCACGCTCCGTGACTCGGCCGCGGATGGCGGCGGCGCGGTGTCGTTCGAAGATCTCGGGATCCACGCCGCGCTGAACGGGGGGGTCGCTCTCGAAGAGGAAGCGGACATTGTCCAGCAGCGTGGTCGCTACGGTGGGGTCGATCTCGTTGGCGATCGAAGCGGGATCGGGGGGGATCTCATCGGCGGCCGCGACGTCGACGTCGAACTGCTGAGTCGACTCACCAGTACCGAGCGTTGCGGTCACGGTAAACGACTGAGTCCCGACCTGGTCGGTGGTCGGCGTCCAGGTGAGGGCTCCCGTTTCGGGGTCGATCGTGGCCCCGGCCGGGGCGACGGTGAGTTCGAACGTGATGACGCCCACGCTGTCGGGATCGATGGCTCGAGCCCGGTAGTAGAACGGGGCCGTCTCGGTTCCGTACTGCGGTGGGATGGAGGTGAACACCGGCGGTTGGTCGACATCGATCACCGTGACCACGAAGGATTGACTGTCGCTGAGGGGCGGATCTTCGCTGTCGATCGCTTCCACCGTGAACGAGTGGGGCCCGGTTTGGCTCGCGCCCGGAGTCCAGCTGATCACTCCCGAGGTCGTGTCGATATTCGCTCCGACGGGCCCTTCAATCAGCGCATACGTCAACGTGTCGAACGGGTTGGGGTCGGTCGCTTCGACGTCGTACGTGTAGAGCTCGGCCTCGATCGCGTCGAGGGGGGCGACGCTGGTGATCGTCGGGGGCCCGCTCGGTGCTGGACACGCATCGAGCGGACCGGCGCAGTCGAGCGCGTCGGCGGTAGGGTCTTCCCCGCAACTCGGGAACGGCGGAAACGGGGCCGGACTGCCGATGACGAACAGGTAAGACAGTGCGAAGACCGCGTCCGAGATTTGCACCTCGCCGTCGTCGTTGACGTCCGCCGCGTCGAAGCAAAGGGGACTGTCGGTCCCCGGCACGAACAGGTAACTCAGGATGCTGACCGCGTCGCTGATCTCTACGGCGGCGTCGTTGTTCACGTCGCCGCGGACAAACGTCCAGTCGGCATGAGTGGGGGGCGCAGCGAGGCAGAGTCCGACGAATAGCGTGATGGCGAGTAACCGCGGCATGGGGATCCTCTTCCGACGTTGGGTTCAGGTAGCGGAGCCGGAAGGCTCCGGCCACGGTCCGCGTAGCGACGTCGGAGAGGGAATTGGGGGAGAGAATTCGCGATGGGATCCCAAGTGATCCACGTCGAGGAGGTTAGCGCCCGGAGATCTCGGCCCGGAGCCACAGCTTTGCCAATCGCCAGTCCGCTTTCACGGTGTCGACCGACACTTCCAGAACCTCCGCTGTCTCTTCGATCGTGAGCCCCGCGAAGTACCGCAACTCGACGACACGCGCTCGGCGAGGACTCTGATCGGCGAGCCGTTCGAGCGCTTCGTCGAGGGCGATCAAATCGAGATCGGGGTCGGTGGTCGCGAGCCCGTCGGCGTCGAACTCGAAGCGGGCGTGATCTCCACCACGCTTGAGGCGGTTCTTGCCGCGTGCGTGATCGATGAGGATGCGACGCATCGCCTGCGCGGCTACCGCGAAGAAGTGTTGGCGATCCTGAAGATCGAGGCTCTCCGCGTTCGACAGTTTGAGGTAGGCCTCGTGCACCA
>JAJFFE010000106.1 GCA_021776775.1 Planctomycetota bacterium
GGGCGGTACAGCTCCCCTTGTGGTGACAGTCGTCCGAGCATTTGGCCTCCTGAGAGGCGGGCATCTACTCTACGTAACTCACACGCCCAGAGTTGGACTTTTCGGCCGGGCTTCTAGAGGCCCGGCCGAAAAGTCAGAGGCACGGGTGCGCGGCGGTCTTCGACGGAATCTCACCATTCGTAATCCTCAACGAATCCACCAATTCGCCTGCGAATTCCGAACGGCAATCTTCCGCCGAACTCCACCACTCACCGCACCTGCACTTTCCGGCCGCACCTCTAGAAGGTACCGGTCACGGTGTAGGCGGAAACGCCCTCGGAGTGACCGAACACCAAGATCGGCGCGTCATCCGGCGACTCGCGGACGATCCACATGGCACCGCGTGAACCGACAGCGAGAGCGTTGACGTCGAAGCTGAGGATTTCGACCAACGATTGATCGTAGATCCTCACCCGACCCTCGTCGGTGCCGACGATGATCTCGACATCGCCGTCTCCGGAGATGTCCGTCACCAACAATCCGCTGACGGCCCCGGCGTTGATCGCGAGGTTGCACGCGTATCCGTCGACGATCCGATCCATGATGTACAACGTGTCCCCGTTGCCGTCCGGCAAGCGTGCGCCAACGATCAGTTCGTTCACAGCGTCACCGGCAACGTCAGCCACGGCGAGCCCACTGATGTCCTGGCAACCGAGACGCGTCGGCTCGATGAGGCCAGCCACACCGCTGCGCAAGTCTCGACCGCGCGCGAAAAACGTCGCGGTGTTGACCGGGCCACAGTTTGTCAACGACGCTGGACCCGCCGACGTGAACGGCACGTTGGTGGTTGCCCCGGGCAAGACGGGTAACGACCAGACGTTTCCGCTCTGGTTCCCGAACACGATCTCGCGGTCACCGGCGCTGAAGGTCGCGTCGATGATAGCCGTCTCGCCGCCGCCACCGACCGCCATCTGCGGGTGCATGTACACCGGCGTCCCGGTCGCTGCCTGCGTGCACGTAAGCCCGCTAGAACTCGCGCCGATCCCGATCAACGCGTTGTGTTCGTCTCCCTTGGTTTGGGAGACGACAACGGTCCCGTTCATGTACGCGGCTCGGTGCGCCACTCCGTTGACGTCAGTCATGGTGCCGGTGAAGTCGAACAGCTCGAAGCTCCCCGGGACGAAGGCGTTGGCGTCGCGCCGCACCATGGTGTGCGGAAGGGACTGGTAGGCGTTGGGCGGAGTCCCGCACGTCCAACGAATGGGCGGCGCCCAGTTGATGGCGTCGACGTACGCACCGGTCGTCGCGTCGTAGCGACGCATGAACCAGTCCCGATCGAGAACGCACAGCTCCCAGCCGCCGGTGTCGGACACGGTGAGATCGACCGCGGTGGTCGGCGTGCGGCCCGGAATTTGATCGAGCAGAGTTCCATTCGTATCCATGACACGAATGTCTCCACGCTCGCTGAAGTGTGCAATGTCGCCTGGGCTAGCGAGCGTTCCGGTCGAGAACGCGCCGCGCAGATTGGCCAGCAGCGCAAACGAAGGATTCGCAGCAGAGATGTCGACGCGTCCGACGGCTCCGTCACCGTTCGGGCTCGTTCCCACGAGAACCCGGTTCAGCCCGTCGCTCTCGACGTGGTCGATGCGACTCCCGGGCACGGCGATGGTCGAACAAATGGCTCCGTTGAGATCCAACGTCGTCAGCCAGATACCGCCGACCGCAACGTCGTACTCGGTACCACCGGTGACGATCTGCGTCGTCGGTGCGGCCGAGCAGGCGGAGTTCGCCGAATCGACAAATGCGAAGTCGAGAGGTTGGCACACGAGGTAGTCGGAGATCATGTCCGCGACGACGTTCCACGTGCCGCCGATGTCCTCGAAGCGGAATCGCGTAATGTGTCCTCGAGACATCGCCGTGTACAAGTAGGGCAGCGGACCCGAACCGTTGTCCTCGGTGCGAACGCGAATGCGGGTCACCGAACCGATCGGCGTTTCGAGCACGACCGCGTGGTCACGATCCTCGATCACCAGTACCTCGGCATCGGCCACGTACATGGTGTGCGGTCCCTGGCCGAGCGAAGGATCCCACGCCGAAAGATCGGCGATGGTGATCGCACGGATGTGATCGTACTTGCCTGAGGTCGCGGCGATCGCGGCTCCGCTAGCGGCGTCCAAGTAGCTCACGCCGCGCAGACTACCGACCACCACTTGGTCGAAGCCATTGATGGAATCGACGGCAATCGAACGGGGATTCAACCCGACGAATTCCCGCCAGATTTCGACCAAGCTCCCGCCCTGCCAATCGTGACGGGTCACGAAGCCCTCCAGGGTGAGGGAGTACAGCGCTTGCTCACCGCCGTGATCGTAGATCACCGATGAGTTCGCCGGCGCGTTGCTGATGCGAGTACCGAGTCCACGCTGAGTCATGGGCGGCACGGCGACGCCATCGTTGATGGCGCCGACCTCCCAAGCCAAGCTCAGACCGGTCGGAGGCGGTAGGTTGCGATCGTGCCGGTTGACCTCGTCGTGCACCGTCTGTCGCTGGTAGCCCGGATCGGGAAACGGCAACATGGGGTGCGGAGGCGCGGGCTTCTGTGTCTCCAGTGCCCAGAGTCGCTGCCAACGGTGATCAAACGCGTCGACGGCAAAGTCCGGCATGCCGTGTCCGCCCTCTTCGAGCGTGAACATTTCAACCCATGTGATGCCGGCCGCCGCCATCTTCGCGTTGAACTGGTTATCCAACGCGCCAACGCCAAGCAACCAGTCGTCGCGCGCGTTGAGCCCGAGCATCGGGGTTCTGAACAATTCCGGGAAACGCAACATGTCGAGGTGGTAGCGTTCGAGGCCGTACTGTCCAAGGTACGTCGAGAACCCGTCCCAGGTCGGGGCGTCGTGATCCATCCATGGGAACCCACCGTGGGCCAAGTTGCGCATCCCGCGGTAGTCGTGGAAAGACTTCCATCCGTTGAGCGACAGTGACATAGCGCCTAACTCGATGGCGTCGAACACGTCCGGCTCAGCGAGGCTAGCGATCAATCCGATCGCCGACCCGAACGAGAGTCCTTGCAGGTAGACGTGGTCAAGATCGGCGGAATTGCTTCGAAAGTACTTGCCGAAAGTGATCGCTTCTTGCGCCGCCTGCACGAGGGGGGTTCCCCCGACCTTGCCGCTCGTCTGAACGATGGTGGCGCCGAGCTCTCCCTCGAGCCGTAGCGGCCATGTACCGGCAGGTCCCGTCCACGTGCTCGGGATCGGCAGCGGCCACAACACATCCGAGTTCGTGTTCCGTGGACGAGTCTCACGCACGAGAACGATTCCGGTGCGCTCGAGATCGTAGTTGGGGCTCGCGCCCTGCCCAATGAGGAAGGTTGCCAGTGGCGTCGGCGGGCTTGGTTCGTCGGGCACCGTCAAACGGAAGTCGATCCCGTCCATGGTCCCGGTGATATGCCACGCGCCAAGATTGCCACCGGCAGAGTTGTGAACGTGATACACCCACGTGGCGATGTTGAAATTGAACGGGGTCGCCTGACCCGCCATACCGAAGTTGTTCGTGCCACCGATATCGGTCGCTTGCTCTCCCCAGTTCCAAACCCCGTCGGGCAGATTGAGGTGCCATCCCGACTGTGAACCGCTGATCGTGGGATCAATCCTGAACGGTAGCCCCCTCGTCTGCGGATACGGCTGCCCCCAAGCAACCGGCCAACTACAACACACGAGTGCTACTGCAAACACCAAGAGTCGACGCATTTCGATTCCTTCCTCCATGACCCCCGGGCGTTCCGTCGATCGTGCCATTGACCTCCGGACGCGCCGCTAGAGGCCCGCCGATTTCGATGCGACGGCTCCATGGACTCGTTCCTTCCGCCGCACTCGATAGCCGCCGGCGAAGCCCAGACGTTGCGCGGGGATTCAGAACTTCTCGAATCGAATCGCGTTAGAGGTGCGGCCCTCACGATCCAGAAACGACTCACGGACTCGTCGCAGGGCGCGACAATGGTGCGACCGAACAGTTCCCACCGGCATTCTCATCCGCTCACCGATCTCTGCGAAGCTCATGCGCTGTCGGTATCGCAACTCGAGGACGCGACTGGCGGGTAACCCGATGTCACGCATCGCGGTCGCTAGTGCGTTGGAATCGACGGGGATCGCGCCGCGATCTATCAACTTCTCGCGCAAGGCCCACTCTTTGAAATTGACGAGGGCGCGACGGTATCGGCGGGAGCGACGGATGTATCCCAGGTACTCGTATCGGCAGATCCCGCGGATCCATGTCTCGAGCGTCGCCTTGCCACGGAACGATTCGAGGCGCGCCATGGCGGTTGCGCACGCATCTTGAGCGAGATCTCTCACTTCGTCGGCGCGCAACGCAAGAGAACTCCGAGCCGTGATGGCTCTCATGAAAGGTAACGCGCAACGAAGACGGGCGCCCAACTCGACGCGCGCTTCCTCGCTCCCGTCAAGGACGTCAGTCGCCAAGCGTAGGTCGCGGTCACGATCGTTGGTCGCAGCGCTCGCCGCGTCGCCGATAGCCATCTCGTATTCCTTAGTTGTCGTGGAAGGTACGGAGAGCCCTTCGCATGCAGCTTGTAGGCAGCGCGGCGAAAGCAACGATGGGACCGATGGGTAAGGGGCCGGTTTTGGCGCGTTGCAGAGTGAAAAGCAGTGTCCTGTTCCCGCGCACTCACATGCGCAGCCTCCGGACAGCTGGTCTCGACTAGGGTGTTGGAGGCGCCACGCGATCAAAGAAACGGGGCACACTCCGAAGAGGCGCCCCGAACGTTCGCACCGTTGATCGATCACCAACCGATCGTGACCTGCAATCCGTTGGACAACACAGCTGGTCCCGCGGACGGAACCGTGACGCACTGATAACCACGAGAGAAGCCCGGAACCGTGGGTACGGTGAACGCGGGGACGGGAGACCAAGGCGCCCCGGCTGGTGTGATTCCTCCGGCGACGAACGTCGCGCCGGCCCCGAGATACAAGAGTTCACAGAAGCCGATGTTGGCGCCGGTCAGATTGAACGGACCGTCCCACATTTGGTTCGAGTCCCCGGCGGCGGTACCGGACAACGAGAACGAAACGACCGATCCCGGGATCGGCAGTCCATTCAACACCAGCGAGGGGCTGCCGCATCCGACCGTGGCGATCGCCAACGTCGACGCGATTGGACCGCCGTAGAACAAGTCGACAAACCCGGCCAAGCCCGCTCCGAAGTCCGGCGATCCGACGACGAAGTCATTGAATCCGTCGCCGTTGTTGTCGCCGATGATCGCGACGGAGCTTGCGAAGCCGGGGCGCATCGCTTGCGTCACGTCTCGTGGGTGCACGCCGTTAAACCCATCGTAGATCCGCACGTACCCGCCACCAGTTGCGCCGATGACAAGATTGTCGGATCCGCTGCCGTCGAGATCGCTACCGGAGTCCAAGCTCATTCCAAGTTGATCGCCGACCGCAGAACCGGTAATGGTCGCCACCGGTACCGGGTTTCCGAATCGATAGATTTGCACTCGTCCCGTGAAATTCGACCACCCCGGATCGCTGATCGCGAGTCCCGGACCGACGGTTCCGTCGGGGAGAAGAAGGGTCGGAATCGATTCCAGACGATCCCCAAACGTCCAACCGGCGGGGTCGTTGATCGACATGAGAATCGCGCCGGCAGCGTTGCGGACTTCGACCATGTTGGTGTTCGTGCGTACCGCGATTTCATCGCCGAAGCCCAGGCCACTGAAGTCACCGACCCCTTCGACTACCGCGCCGAATAACGGATTCGCACTCGCAAACACCACGGACGTCACGGCACCGGTCGCCGGAGTGTACGAGTAGACCCGGTACTCGCCGTTGCCACCGACGACGAAGGAACCGGTTCCGCCAGCGAACGGACGCGCTCGCGAACTGAACACTCCGAGACGGACGTCCGCCACGGTCCCGGTTACATCGGCGAGCATGGCCCCGGTGAGTCCGTCGTACAGACGAAACCCTCCGGTGTAACGGGCTCCCGGCCTCGATCGCTGCGGCGTGCCGGCCACGTAGTCGTCGAGTCCGTCACCGGTAACGTCGCCAATGTTCCCGACGCCAAGGCCGAGGTGGTCCGTCGACGTCCCTCCCGGAATGGGATAGAGAGCCGGGTTGCCCGTGTGGGTTCGACTCAACACGCCCGCGGCTGTGTAGAAGCCTGCGGTACCCACGCGCCCAACCCCGCCGACCGCGGTGAGCGGGGCACCGACTAGAAAGTTGCCGTTGATGCCAGCCACCGCGTAACCCAGATGAGTGGTGGCACCACCGGGGATCGATCCAATGACGCGCGCCGGCTGCGCGCTAACGGCGCCTTGTAGTGCGAAGATGATTGCGATCGCCGCGAAACTGTGTCTCGACAATCGCCCCTTGAAGCAGTGTCTCATGATGTCTCTTTCTCTCGAGTTCGGCACGCAGACCGGTGCCATGAGTCGCCGAGTCCTGAACTCGGCAAACGGCTAAAGATCCGGATCACGAGAGGTGCACCTCGGAGGTGAGAAAAAGCATCGGCTGTGCCGCGCCGAACGGGCTTCAAACGCTTAGTAGAAGCCGTGATGACATGTCCTGAGCCTGTATGGGACATCGCAAGTACGAGGGCGGGAGCGGGTGTTATCGACACGTCCACGGTCACGCGGGAACGCCGGCCGAACAGTCGCCATGGTGAGCCGGCTCGAACGCGTTGATTCGAAAATCGAAGGCGCGCGACACGTGACACGGCCACGTGGGATAACGCGACAGCTGTTCGATTATCAAACAGACCGATTGCGCGTCCACGTCCAGATCGGCTCCGAACGCAACTCCAGCCGTCTCCCCCGTCGGCACGGCAGCTGCATTGGCACGCTCGATCTCACGTCACAACCCATCGGAAGGATTCCCATGACTGCTCGACGAACGTTGACCGTGGTCGTCACCGCCATCGCCATCGCTTGCCTCGCAAGTTCCGCATACAGCCAGAAGCGCCGCCGAGGCGCAACGCCGGATGCCGAAGCGACGGGTAGCGTCGCGATCACCGAGGCCAAAGTGTCCTCTGGTCAAGTGCCGATGCTCGACGTCCTTCGCTTTCTCCACTTCGCCACGGGCAAGACGATTATCCAACCCTCGGCGACGGACGATCCGATGTTTCGTGAAGACGTCACGATCAACATGCTCAACGACATCGATAACCTCACGGCTGAAGTCGTCACGTCGATCATGACCGCCAACGGATACATGTTCTACGAAGAAGGCATGGGCGACGGGCGGGCGGTGATACACGTGCGGCACGTGTCGTCTCGTCAAGTCCCGCCGATCCCGCTTCCGAAGGAGTCGTTCAGCGCAACCGAGGAAATCGGAACCGAACGACCCAACGAGCTGGCCACCGCGGTCATCGTGTTTCAAAACACCGACGCCGGCATAGCAATCCAAGCGCTCCGCGAGCTGCTCGGAACCAACACCAGCGGCTCGCACAGCGGCTGCCTGAAGATCGTCACCAACCCCAGCGCAAACTGCGTCATGGTCATGGGGAAACGTTCGGTCCTTCGGAAGATCCGTACGCTCGCCAAACACCTCGATCTACCGGCAAAAGCCGTGGGACGCGCAGCCGCGGCGCAATCGGCGAGGGACGCCAAGTAGACGGCGACCTCGGCGTTGTTCTTGCTAACTTGGATTCCTCGCGGTGGGTCGTGCAATCATCATCCACCGTGGGGCAAGCCAGACATGCGACAGCCAAGTACAAGGACCTGGGTGAGAGTCGGCGACTGCCGCTTCAGTTATTGCCGTTTCAGTTGCTGCGGCATTAATTTTTGGGGCTCGGTGGCGCGCAACTCCGTGCGAATGTTTTCAACCTTGCGCTCCTCGAGTCCGAGGCTCACCGAGTACGAACGCACTTTGAAGAACTGATAGCTGGCCCGGTCCCCCCTCGCGTCTGCAGCAAAGAGAAAATCGAACTCTAGCTCGTAGGTTCCAGGCAGCAGCCCGCCAATCAGAAGCGTACCGTCAGGTCCGATGGTCGCCGGCATCCGGCTCAGCTTCTCGCCGGCGCTCCGTATCGATACCAAACCTCCGACAGCGCGCTCGCCATCCGGAGTGTAGACGACACCTTCGATGCCAGCACCTCGTAGGATCGTGACCTCCCCGACATTGCACCGTTTCCCTCGTTGGACGCGCACGCCTTCGGCAGTGTGATCGAGGAACTGATCGTGTTCGACGTGGAGATCCCAGCGTCCGACGACGAGATCGTCCAGTATGAAGCGACCGTCTTCGTCGGTACGAACCCCTCTCTCATCGCGAAGGCGGAGCGCCTTGACCACTCCGTTAGCGAGCAGGACGGTGGCGTAGCCACTCGGACGGCGTCGCAAGCCTAGATCGTCGAAACGAACTCTCCACACTTTTGCGCCAGCCACCGGCGCTCCGTCTCGATCGACGACGCGGCCGACGATGGTCTCGGCCGGCTCGAGCGCGACAGCCCTCCCTGACCCAGGGTCATCTTTGGGCCAGCCCTCCCTGACCCAGGGTCATCTTTGGGCAATCGAGTTGCTCCGCTCGGCGCTGCGATCACCGCAGCCCGAGGAGCTTCCCGTGACCCTGCCCGTACCCGTTTTCAAGGACACCCACCTCTTCAACACGCGCCGCACGGTTGGTGGCGCGTTCCGGCTCCGCCCGGACCCGGTCGTCAACAAGGCGGTGAAGTTCTGTCTCGCGTACACCGCGCAGAAGAATGAAATAGAACTCCACGCACACTCCTCCCTCTCCAACCACCAACACACTTCCCTCTACGATCCGCACGGTCGACACCCAGTGTTTCGGCAGGAGTTTCACTCGCTCCTGGCTCGCGCGATCAATCGGCACCGAGGTGACCAAGAAGTGCTTTGGACCCCGGATCACAAGAGTCCCATCGTCTTGTGTGACGCCGATTCGGTCCTCGATCACATCGCCTACTCCACCGCGAATTCATGCTGGCATGACCTCACCGACGATCCCGATGAGTGGCCCGGGGTCGTATCGCTCGTCGAACAACTAGCAGGACCGCCCGAGGTTGTGACCCGGCCAGAGATCCTCTTCAGCGAGAAGGGGACTGTTCCCGAAACGGCTCTTCTCGAGTACGTCAAGCCGCGCATTCTGGCCGATCTGACCGACGACGAGTATCGAGCGCAAGTCGCACAACGCGTTGAGGAAAAGTGCCAGGCGGCGAAAGAGTCTCGAAAGAAGCGCGGCGTCAGCGTGCTAGGCCGAGTCAAAGCGCTCGCTCAATCGCCCGACGACACCTCGAAGTCGCAGCCTGAAGCAGGAACACTCAATCCCCGAGTCGCATCAACCGTCCGCGCCCTGCGGATCGCGATCCTCCTGTGGCTCAAGGCATTCCGGCGGGACCATCGAGAGGCACGCGTCAAATTCGAGGCGGGAGATCGTTCGGCGGAGTTTCCATTCGGGACCTATCTCCACCAGCGTCGATACGGGGTCAACTGCTCGACAACCGGCCCGCCGACACTCGAGGACTTACCCATCTAGCGCGAACGATTGGGACACCGGCGACGACGCGCGATCGCTATCGTGGGGAGCTTGCAGCCACAGTCCGGCGAAACGGTAGCGAATCCGGACGATCGGCCGAAGCCGGTCGGGGATGGGCGCGGCAAAGGGCTCAATCTCTGGGATATCCAAACGGAGACGAATACGAACCAACGGAGAAACCGCGATGGCTCGAGGGTGAATCACGCCATCCCTACCAATGACCCTGGGTCGGGATATTGAAAGGATTCTCGCTCCAAGTGACCCTGGGTCGGGAATTACTGGGCGCGGCAAAGGGCTCAATCTCTGGGATATCTAAACGGAAACGAATACGAACCAAGGGAGAAACCGCGATGGCTCGAGGGTGAATCACGCCATCCCTACCAATGACCCTGGGTCGGGACTATGGTCGCGACTCATGACCCTGGGTCGGGA
>JAJFFE010000107.1 GCA_021776775.1 Planctomycetota bacterium
CGAGAGGTCGCGATTTCAAGGTCAGTGCGCCCGGCGAAACGCAGTCGTATTGCTCATACTTCGAGTTTCGCCGGGCGTGCTGGCCGCCGGAAGCTCGAGGTCTCGCGCGACATGACTTTTCGGCCGGGCCTCTAGCCCGGACTAGGCCCGGCATCCTAGCACTTGCACGAAACAAAACTCTGAGTTGAACTTCGTGCATCATGACGACGACACAAGCCCAAGAACCTCATGGCCCGCTCTGGGACCAACTCTACGAAATCGCGTCCGCCCAGGACGGCCACTTCACCACCTCCCAAGCAGCGACCGCCGGCTACTCACCGCAGCTACTCGCGAAGTACCTAAAAAACGGGCGGATCAGTCGCGTCCGGCGCGGAATCTACCGTCTCGTGCATTTGGCCGCGCTGCAGGCGATTCGAGACGCCGAGTCGAGCGGAGAGTTGGCGGAAGGGAGCGATAGTGGGGTCCACGGCATCTCGGTAGCGCAACAGAGCGTAACCTCGTGCCGGGCGAGAGCCGGGCCGCTGGCCGCGTTCAGCGGCCGGACCAACTATCGGACCTGAGTCGCACGATCGACCGTGTCGCCGCAGGAACGAGCAACCTCGAAATCACACTACCCAAGCGAGCTGAAAAGTGGGGGCTCGTATCGCGAGGCGGCCAACCGTTCCCGCAAGCAATCGTCATCGCGAGATACGCAGATGGCGAACAATCCCAAGCGATCACCGACGCCAACGGACAGTTCGCGCTGGCCGTTCGCCCCGACGAGACGTTCACGCTGATCGTCGCCCCACCTGTTGCCCCTCGGAAACCTGGACCAGCCACGCTCAACCCGGACCGCGTCGAGCTTGCGAACCAATCACCAGGTGGCGATCCGGTCCGTGTCGTGTTGCCGTAACACCTGGACAGGACGCAAGAACGACTGGCGTTCCACCGGGCGTGTCGGTTCGCGGGCGGTACTACGTCAGCGGCAGGCCGTCAGAATTCCGATCGAAAACGGTGGAGGACGGCGCACCGTCGGATATCGTCAGAGCCGCCTCCAGACGAAACGAGCCCTTCCGTGTCGCGCAACATACCCGTGATCGTGCTTCTCCTCTGTGGCCTGTCGACTGTGTTGACTGCACAGAACGCCGAACCCTTGATGGTCGAGGATCAACCGGTGCCGTCGGGCGTTGATCTCGTGGATTCCATCAGTAGCCCCGCGACAAACTCGACGCGGGGAGTGGCCACGCTAGTCAACACAAGCGACGGCGTCACCACGTTGTCCAACGGGTGGGGTGACGCGGACGGCGTCGATGGCGTACTGCTGATTACCGAAGCGACCATCGGGAATCTCCAACAGACATCATTCGAAGGTTTCTGGGGCTTCGCTGACGATGGGTCCGCGGTCTATAGCGCAACGTGCACCGACACGGTGAGTGGCGCGGCCGGTCTCGACACTGTTTGGCTGGACGACCAACCGATCGCCGTGGAAGAACAGCCCGTCGGCTCGCTGCCCGGACAGTTCTGGAGCTTCGGAAGTCGACCGGGCGTCACAGCCGACGGCGTACCCTACTTCATCGGAGGCATAACCGACGCGGCGGGCGCGGCGACACAGAATCGCGCCCTGTTCTTCGGCGTCGATCCCGAGCCGCTTTTGATGGGCGGTGACGTCGTCACCGTCCCCGGCGGCTCGATTGTCGTCTCGTCCGGTGGGAGCAACATCAGCTTCGACTATCGGGTCTCCCAACTCGGCACGCACTATTTTGCGGAAGTCGATATCGATGGTGCCGCCAGTGCCGACGACAGCGTGATGGTGCTCGACGGAGTTGGCTTCACGCTTGATGGCTCACTCGTGCGCGAAGGATCCGTCGTACCTGGATCTGCTGGCGGCGACGGAATTGAAACGTGGTCGGCGTTCGACTTCCTGAGCGTGACCGAAAGCGGCGACGTCTTCATGACCGGCGCCACCGACAACGGAGACTTCGTTCTGGTCGGCGATTCGATCGTGCTCCGCGAAGGCGATACCGTGGGCGGACTCGTCATCGACGGCGCAATCGAAGGCGCGCGCATGAACGACCAAGGCGACTGGGCCGTCATATGGGACGTCGAAGACTTGGTCGCCGGCAACCTCGAAGCGTTGATCCACGACGGAACGATCGTCCTCCGCGAGGGCGATTCGGTAGATACCGACGGCGACGGCGTGACCGACGCGACGCTGGACGGCTTCACCGGAATCAGCTCGCTCTGCGTGGGTGATCGCGATACGGCTGGCAACTTCGATATCGTCTTCACTGCCGACGTCGTCGACGCCGCGGGGGATACCGTCGAGGTGCTCTACCGTATCGAGATCGGCGGCAGTACCGGTGCGCCCGAGTTCGTGCGCGGCGATTGCAACGACGACGGCAACTTCGATATCTCCGACGCCATCACGATCCTCGACGTTCTCTTCGCGATGGGGAGTGCCCCGTGCGCCGACGCTTGCGATGTCAACGACGACGGCGCGGGAGACATCGCCGACGCCATCTACGCGTTGGCATCCCTCTTCGTCTCGGGCTCTGCCACGCCGCTGGCACCGTTCCCCGGTTGCGATGAGGACCCGTCCGCCGACGGTACAGGATGCGCGTCGTTCATCGGCTGCCCTTGACGGTGACCAGCTCAGAAGTTCACGTATCTCGCGCTTCGGCTTTCGGGCGGACACACTTCGACTCTCACGGTACATCGATCATCGTTTCGCGACGAACGAGCTGGCTTATTTGCGCCCCCACACGGCGACCCACGCCACCCACGCCGTCACGGCAACGATCATCGCGAAAACGAGGAGTTGCTGCGGCGCGTACCAAGCGGACAAGTCCGTGCTCACGATCATTCGGCCCATGAGAGCCATGTAGCAGCAGGTGAACATGGACACGAGGCCTACCCGTGCGAAGAGGAATGCGACCGTCGCCCCTACCAACGTTGCCGCCGCGATGATCGGCGCGGATGGGGGCACGTCGAACGGCATATTGAGGATAGCGACGACACTGGTCACGGCCAGGAAGGAGAACGCTGCTGGCTGTCTTCAAATCCATGATGAAGAACGGCCGAGTCTGGGACTCGGCCGTCGGCTATTCGCTGGTTGCTTGATCTCGGGAAACGCCGCGCGACGCGGATCGCTGCTACCCCTTCTTGAGGGACGCGGCTTCCGTCAGCACTTCGTGCATGCGAGTGACGAGTTGGTGCGGATCGGTCAGGTAGCCGTCCGTCAGCAACGCGCCTTCGAAGAGCTGTTCGCACGCGGTGGCGATGAACGGATCGTTCTTGTCCTTGTTGGCGAGCGCCGCAAGGCTTTCGATCATCGGGTGGGTCGCGTTGATCTCGAGCACTCGCTTGGGCAACTCGGACTCTTTGTTCATCAACCGCATGATCTTCTCGATATGCGGCGTCGAACCGTCCGGGTTGACCAGGCACGCTGGTGAATCGATGAGGCGATCCGAGAAGCGTACCTCGGTGACCCGCTCGGCGAGCAGCTCGCAGAACCGTTCGAGTAGGGGACCGGCGGTCTCGCGCGCTTCCTTCTGCTCGCCTTCGTCCTTCTTGTCTTCGCTCGCGTCGCCCACCCCTTCGAGGTCTTCGAGCTTGACCATGTCCGCGGAGAGAATGTCCTTCTCCTTGTAGCGGTTCACCGAGCCGAGCACGACTTCGTCTGCGATGTCGAACAGGTAGAGCACTTCGACACCGCGCTTGCGCAGAAGCTCGAGCCGCGGCTCGCCATCGAGCGCATCGCGGCTCGCGCCGGTGAAGTAGTAGATGGCCTTCTGCGATTCGGGCATGCGCTCGACGTAGGATTCGAGTCCGGTGAGCCGCTCACCCTGCGACGTTGCGAAGCGGAGCAACTCGTGGATCTTCTCGCGGTTGGCGAAGTCGTGGTAACCCTCCTTGAGGATACGACCGAACTTGTCCCAGATCTCGAGATACCGGTCTTCGTCCTTTTTCCCCATCTCGGTGAGTTCGCTCAGCACCTTACGGGTGAGGATCTCGCGAATCTTCATGAGAACGCGGTTCTCTTGCAGCGTCTCTCGGGAAACGTTCAGCGGCAAGTCTTCCGACTCCACGACTCCCTTGAGGAAGCGCAGGTACGGCGGCAGCAGGTCCCGGTTCGAGCCGTCGATGAGGACGCGCTTGACGTAGAGCTGAAGGCTGACTTCGCCTTCGCCGAACCCCATCGATTCGGGGTCGGTGCTCGGCGTGAACAGCAGCGCCGAGAACTGCCACGGGCTGTCGGTGACCAAGTGAAGCTTGTGAAGCGGAGCGCCCGAGTCATACGTCAGGAACTTGCTGAACTCTGCGTACTCTTCTTCGGTGACGTTCGACGGCTGCTCGCGCCAGATCGCCTTGGTCTTGTTCTTTACTTCGCCGCCGAGGTGCACCGGAAACGCGACGAAGTTCGAGTAGGTTCGAATCGCTTCGCTGATGGTGTGCTCGCTGGCGAATCGATCTTCCTCATCCTTGAGTTCGATCTCGATCCGGGTGCCGCGCGGCACATCGCCTTCGGCCGGGCGCACCGTGTACGACCCAAGGCCGTCGCTCTCCCAAACGACCGCGTGCGCGTCGGGGTGAGCCGAACGGGTCGTCAGCGTGACTCGATTTGCAACCATGAACACCGAGTAGAAGCCAATACCGAACTGGCCGATGAGGTTGAGGTCTTTGTCGGAGTCCTTCTTCTTCAGTTGCTCCAGGAACGCGACCGCGCCACTGCGGGCGATGGTTCCGAGGTTGTCGCGGACTTCTTCTTCCGTCATCCCGATCCCGTTGTCGGTGATGATCAACCGCTTCGGCTCGCTCGCCTTCTCGTCGGCGTCGTCGGCGGCGTCGTCGCCACCTTCGTCGTCGGCACTGTCGGCGCCTTCGGTTTCAATCCAGATACCGAGTTCGCGATCGTCCTCGAGCAGGCTCTCCCCGCGCACCGTTTCGAAGCGCACCTTCTCCAACGCGTCGGCCGCGTTGGAGACGAGCTCGCGAATGAACACGTCCTTCGATGAATAGACCGAGTGGATCAGGATCTCGAGGAGTCGCTGCACCTCGGCCTGGAACTCATAGGTTTGTTGTTCGGGGGCTGCGGCGGCTGACATAGATTCGCCTCCTTCTCGACTGGGTCTGCGAATGAACGAAGGGTGACGGAGCGACACGACTGAGCGGCACTGACGGGAGCGGCGCTAGAAGTGGCCCGGCGGTTCGATCGAGGAACGGATTCGGGGACTTCGAGCGGAGGGTCTTAATGATCAGTTCGTCGAAACGCAACACCGCTGCGGCGAAAAGAGGCGGCCGACGGAGCTGGAATGCTGGATGTCGCGAAGAATTCCGGGGTTCCGGTCAAGGGGACGGGCGAACCGGCCGATGGAAAAGCCACCGAAAGGGGACCTCATGCGAATCATCGTCACCCTCCTCTCCTGCTGTGTGCTGTTCGGCTGTTCCACGACTCGACCCTCGAAAGACCAGCTCTCTCGGATTCGAAGTGTGACCGTCACCAAGGCGGTCGAAGAGTCCGTGACCTACTCCGGAAGCTTGCCGTCCGAATACGAAATCGAGCAAGGCAACGGCTTCCTGGCCGTCCCGCTGCTCGCGCCGATCGGCCTGGTGATCGAGCTGTGGAACTACCCGAAGACTCAGAAGCGCAAGACTCAGCGGCTCAAGGAGATCTTCAGCCAAGCCGAAATCGACGTTGTCGGTTCGGTCCGCAACACGTTCGGAACCCTGACGCCGGGTTTGGTCACCGTGTCCGCTTCGACGGATGCGCCGATCCCGATAAACGCGGTCAACGAGGCCGACCACGGCCCGATCGACGCCGAGATCGAGTTGCGGATCAGCTACGGCTTGTCCAGTGCGGTCGGACTCGGAACCGACTGGACGCCGTGGGTCGAAGTCGACGCCATCATGAAGGATCAGACGGGCCGCACGCTGTGGAGTACCGCCGTCGAAGTGACGGTCGGTGACGGCGGGATTCATCCGCTTCCGTTTCCGGATCCGTTCCTCGACGCCGACGGCTTCCGCGCTCAGTACGAAGCGGCGGTCGACGTCGTCTGCCGACGGCTGATCGCGGACATGATCGCGGACACCATCGACGAATAGCGGGCGTACCGCCGGCTGAGAATGAGTGGAGTGCTTCGACATCTCGAGGCACTCCAACTATCCCGGTGCTTTTCCAAATGCCGATCCAAGCGCGTACCCAAGCCCCCGAAGATCACACCGTCAGTGCGGACTCCGGCGCGACCAGCGGTTGCGGTTGTTCCTGAAACGCCTGCTCATCATCGCGGTAGGCGGCAATCGTTTGCGCCGCCGCACGATCCCAACCAAACGCTGAGTCGGCCGAACGCTGAATGCCTCGCTCGGCGAGTTCCTGCCGCAGCGCCGCGTCGTTGTGCAAGCGAACGAACCCGGCAGCAATCGCGTCGACATCGGTCGGATCGACCGCCCACGCGGCGTCACCGACAACTTCCGGCACCGCGGACGTGTTCGAAACGACCGCCGGTAAGCCGCACCCCATCATCTCTAGAAGCGGCAACCCGAACCCTTCGTACAGTGAAACGTACGCGCCCCACTCCGCTCCCGACATCAACGCTTCGAGTCCCTCTGGGTAGGTCACTCGCATCACCCGGACATCGTCGGTCAGCCCGAGTTCAGCCACGCGCTGTTCGAAATTCGGTTGTTGGGTCGAGACGCCGGTGATCACGAGCAGGGGACGATCACTCGGGAAGGCGAGTCGATACGCCTCGAGCACCCGATCGACGTTCTTACGCACGTCGAAGCTCCCCGCCGGATACAACACGTACGGACGGTCGATCCCGAGCGCCGCGACCCGCGGTTGCCACTCTTCACTCGGCAGCGCGTGGAGACGTTGGTCCCACCCGAACGGAACGACCCAGATGCGATCGGGGTCGACTCCACACTCTTCGACGAGATCCGCTTTTGTGTGGTGGCTGATGGCAAGGACTCGATCGGCGCGCTTCAACGAACTCGACAACAACGTTCGGTAGCCGTATTCGTTGAGGCGGCGGTCGGCGTAGAGTTCGGGCTGCTTCAAGTAGGCGACGTCGTGCACGGTCAAGATCAACCGGGCGCGCTGCGCGACCGGCAGGGTGAAATGCGTGCCGTGGAAAACGTCGATCGCCCCGCACTGCCATTCGATCGGCGGAGCGGACAGGCGCCGCTCGGCCCAACTCCACAGGCGTCGGGGGCCGGGCACGTGGACCACACGGCTTCTCGAGTGCGGGCACTTCGGGAGGACACCGGGCGCGGTCGGCGTGCGGTAGTAGAGGGTCAGGTCGAGCGCGGGTCGACGCGAGGCGAGCGCCGGAACCAGGTTGTCGAGATAGGTCCGCACCCCGCCCGGAACCGGGTGGTGCGAGCAGTCGATCGCGACTTTCAACGTTCTCGGCGGCATTGGGCGTCCTCCTGACCGGATGTTCATCGGGTCCATCGATGGCCACATTGAGCGTTCCCTGACAACTCCTCGAACTCGGATCCGGTCGCAACCCCCGGGCAGCGCGCCGTTTCGGCGTCGCGCTCGGCCCATCGAGGATCCGACGGCCCGAGCCTTTCGCTACCCGACGGTCTTAAGTTTCCACCGGAATAGCATCTTAGGGGTATTCAAACGCGCCGCTTGATCCGATTACTACCACGGTAGTACTATCGCGGTAGTTAGTCCGACCGTACCCCGAAGAGGAGCTCTGTGAGCGAACCAGACCGCAACGAGGCGAGTGGCAAACGTCGACACCAGCTGGGCGAGCTTCAGTTAGCGATCATGCGGGTCCTGTGGGACGCCGACGAAGCGACGGTCCACGACGTCCGCGCCGCCCTCGCCCCGCAGCGCGACTTGGCCATGACCACGGTCGCCACCATGCTGCGCAAGATGACCGACAAAGGGGTCGTGACCTACCGAGCGGAGGGGCGACAGTTTGTCTACCGCCCGACCATCGAAGAATCGGACGTGCACCGGACCATGGTCGGCGAGCTGGTCGATCGTCTCTTCGACGGTAGCTCCGCGAAACTCGTGACGCACCTGATCGACGAAAGCGATATCGACCCGGACGAACTCGAGACGCTGTTCGAGCGCATCCGTGCACGCAAGAGCGAGACGGAGGCCGATCGTGCCAATTGACGTCGACGCGGCGCTGAACGTGCTCGCCACGTACCTCGTGCATTCCACGCTTCTGTTCGGCCTCGCCTGGCTGTTGACGGCAACCGTGTTCCGATCACGGCCCGGGATCAGCGAAGTACTCTGGCGAACGGCACTGGTGGGCGGACTGGCCACGACAGCGCTGCACGCGTGCGGAGAATTACCGTTCGTCGGTAGTCCGGGGTGGACCATGCCCACGCTGCCGACCCTGCTCGAAGCGACATCGCCGGCGGTCGAAGCCGTCACCGCGGCCGTGCCAATCGCCATACCGCACGTGATCGAAAGCGCGGTCGTCGCCGAACCGCTCTGGCCACAGGCGACGCTGCTCACGGTCGGGTCGCTCTGCTCGCTCGCCGTGCTGTTGCTCTGCGGTTCATGCTTCGGCGTGCGTCGCCGGTTGCGCCGCCGAGACGAGATCACCGATCCGTCCTTGACCAACACGCTGCGAGAACTCGAACGCACCGCCGGGTTGAAGCGACCGTTGCGACTCACCCGGTGCCCCGAGCTCGCAAGCCCCATCGCGCTCGGCCGTCCGTTCCTCGGCTTTCCCCCTTGGGGTAACACACGAGGAGAAATCGTTCTGCCGATCGGCATCGAAGAGCGCTTGTCCACGGCCGCGCTGCGTGGCGTGCTGGCCCACGAAGTGGCTCACCACCGGTGGCGCGACCCTCTGTGGCGCGTCATCGATCGAGCGATCATCGCGGTAGCGTTCATTCAACCGCTCCACCGAATCGCAGCCCGTCGTCTGGTTGAATTGGCCGAATTCCGCTGCGACGCGTGGGCGGTCGACGCCACCGGGTCGGCGGAGTCGTTTGCGGACGGCTTGGCCACTGTCGCCGCGTGGTTGACCGGATTCAACGCCCACACACAATCTCCTCACGCCACTGTCGCTGCGATGGCGGTGCGCCCGTCGGCGCTCGCCCGACGGATCAACCACGTGCTCGATCGTCCCGCCGGCAAACGGGTGCGATTGCATCCGGTGACGCTCATCTGCTCGATCCTACTCGGTCCGGCGCTGGCGCCCGCCATGCCACACCTCGGCTCCGAAACGCGCGCTCCGGACGGAGCGCAAACGGTCAAAGTCACCGATGTCGACATGACCGAGATCGACGATAGCACCCAACAACTGCTCACTTGGATCGGCGAAGAGCTCCGTGCGATCGATGGCGACCTCGCCCATTTGCACGGCGTGCCGAACGACACCGCACTCCTCGCGGTCAGACAAGAATTGAAAACCCGCCGGGATCAGCTCGAGTCTCATCGAGCCGCGATCCATCGGCTCACGAAGAATCACGGTGTCACCGATGTCCAGGGCCCGGACGATCGCGATACCGATACCGGACCCAACCCCCGTTCAGGAAGATAGGACGTTCGAATGCGATACCTTGGATTACTTGCCGCGTTGACCCTCGGGTTGACGTTTGTCAGCCGCGGACTCGCGGTACAAGACGTGGAAGTGCCGGCGACAGAAGGCGTCACGATCACGGACGTCACGGTTACTGATGTCACGGTTACAGATATCACAGCGGCCGAGTCACCGGCCACGATCGATGCATTGCTAACCACGCTCGAAGTGAAGGACCGGGTTGCCGCCGTGAGAACGGACTTCCTGTTGACCAATGACGAGCCTAAAAAGCCAGCGACGGTGCGAATGGTCGATGACCTGCTCACCGGCGACAAAGCGAGAACAGTCACGCTACGGGCGGACAGCTTGGTCGCGGTCGCAGACGAGCCCGTCCAGGCTCCGGCCGGCGAAGTCACCTACGAAGTCGTCGCCTCCGATGGCGTTACCGTCACCTACAAGGCGACCGGAACTTCGAACGACCCGCGCGTACCGCATCGCATTACGTATCGTATCGGTGCCGACGGCGCTCTCGAAAAGCCGGATTACGAGTACCGTGGACGTTCGAAGACGCGCGTGGTCACTCGAAAGGGGGCGCCGATCGGGGAGTACATGGCGCAATTGAACCCCGAGGCTGCGCCGGAAGCGTCGATCACTGCAAGCGACATCATCGTTTACGTCGCCCCGGACCAGTCGACGACCGCCACCCTGCCGAAGGCGGTCACTCCGGGTTCGTCCGGTCGCATCGTCAAGTTCACCGACGAGATGCCCCCCCTTGCCGCCGGTGAGTACCGCCGCGCCAGGAAGCGCCCGGCGCCCAGGAAACTGCCGGGCGCGTCGGCCCCCCGCACACTGAAGACCACGGATCTCACACAGCCCGCTGGTCCCGGCGGTCGAACCGTTTACGGTATTGCAGTCGCACCCGGTGCACCCAGTACGCCGGAGGCATCCGATGCGCCGACTCTCCTCTACCGCACCATCGAAACGACCGACACGGCTCAGTCCCCCGCTCGCCGAGCCGCGATGGACGTCCAGTTGACGCCGCAGCCCCCCGTCGTTCGCTACCGCGTGGCCGAAACGGCAGACTTCCCGCAGCCGGCTCGCGGCGCTTCGGAAGCGAAGCCGAACGCGCCGATCATTCGCTACCGCGCCGCCGAAACGACAGACTTCGCACAGCCGGCTCCTCGACTGCCTCGCCCCACGGTCCCGGGAGTAGCGACCGCGGAACCCCCCGCTCGACCTGCTCGTCCCGCTCGTCCCGCACGACCTGCACGACCTGCGGGAGCACCGAGCGACCCGTACCGCGCGCGTCTGCCTGAAGCACCGAGCGCTCCGACGGGCGGCCCAGTCCTGATCGAGTTCGATCCGGCCACCGGCGAAGCGAAAACGTGGACGCGCAGCTCGGACGTACAAGCTGAAATCTCTTGGCTTCGCGACGAAGTGGTTCGTCTGCGCCGGGAAGTCGACGCTTTGAAAGCGCGTTGGGACACCAGCTCCACGCCCAGGATCCGTGGGCGAGTTGCTCGCCCCAGCGCGGGTCGCCCCGGCGGAGGTCGATAGTCTAGATTTCGTTCGTGCAACGTCAGCCGGTCGCTCCGTGTCACGGGGCGACCGGCTGACTTTCACCGATTGGTGAAACGTGGCACCATGGCTGCTCGATCCCGCCTGAGCCATGAAGGAACGTGTCACTTGCCCCCCCTATCCAAGACCTTGCACCGTGCGGTGCTCGCCTTCGCTGTCGCCGCCCCTCTTCTGACGGGCTGCAGCACCCCTCTCGCCATCGATGCCGATCCCGAATCCAACGGGTTGTTGATCCTCGATGCCGGGGTGCGGCGCGAGTTCATCCTCGACATTCAAGTACGACTGGCCGTTGCCGACGCCGCGATCGCCGATGTCATGCGAGTCGACGAACGCATCCGCGGAATTCCCCACGACGGGCTCATCGTGTTCGCGGTCCCAGCCGGGGAGTACGTCATTCAACGAGTCACCACCGACGATTCGTTCTGGAGCAACTGGGACGTTCACAACTACGTGTTTCGACAGCGCGACCTCCCCGACAACTTGAACCCGCTGGCAGTTCGCAACGGCAACGCGCTCTACGTCGGCCCGGTGGTCGTGCAAGAAACCAGTGGCTTCTCCGGCCTCAAGACCACCATTCGTTGGACACCGGAAGACGGCGACGAAGCCGAACGGCTACGGTCGCTTCGCGAAGAGTTGGTAGACGACCGTTGGAAGCGAGCCGTCGATCGACGACTGAGCGAACTCGGTGGTTGAACTCCGTTGAGCGACACGCAGTCGGACACCTCACCATTGACGCCATCTCCATGCATCGGACTGTGCGTGCTCGATCGCGAGACCCAGCTGTGCATGGGTTGCTTGCGCACCGGAGGCGAGATCGCGGCGTGGGCATGGGCTGAAGAACCGGAACGACTCGACATCGTCCAGCGACTGCGCGAACGAAGTGAGGCGCCGGAAATCGTAGAAGCGATCGAGCGCTGGGAACGAGAGAACCGATGACTCGACACGAAGAACGCGAGTCGTGGGACTCGATGGCGGACGAGTACGACGAAGAGTCCATCACACCGTTCGCCCCGCAGGTCGAGTTTCGATTCGGTTCGGATCTCGACGCACTCTTCGCCGAGTGGCGCAGCCATCCGAAGAAGCGCATTGCCGTCGACTTCGGCTGCGGCCCGGGTGACTCTCTCGTTCCACTGCTCGGAAACGCGTCGGTCGTGGCCGGACTCGACTTCGCGCCGCGAATGTTGGCGGTCGCCGCGAGCCGCGCCAAGCCGCGGCTGAAAGAACTCGGGCAAACCGAGGGCGCGCGTTCGGCAACGATCGAGACACTCGTCGCCGATTGCGAATCACCCGACGACACTGCGAAGACGCTCGTCGTACAAGGCGACCTCCGCGACCTCGGCCCACTCGAAGGGCGGGTCGACCTCGCGGTATCGATCAACTCGATCTGCCCCCGCGACGAGGCTGACGCGCGGATCATCTTTGCTGGAATCGCCAATACGGTTCGACCCGGAGGCGTGGCCCTGTTCGTCGTCCCGGCGTTCGACTCGACCGCATACCTGTTCGACCTCGCCGAAGAGCGCGGGGATGAACTCGACCTCGGAACGATCGACCGCGAACGCGGACTGCTCTTCTACGACTCTGGCGAACCGCAGAAGCACCTGACGGCGCCGGAACTCCGGACGTTCTGCGCGGAGACCGGATTGACCGTCGAAACGCTGGAGAAGATCGAGTACCCGTGGGAACTGATGAGCGAAGCCGGCTGGGGCGACTATCCCGACCAACCGCCGCTATGGGATTGGTATCTCCTAGCTCGTCGGACCGGCTAGAGGTGCGGCTGCTGTCTTTCTACTTCTCGCGGTGGCGGCTATGGTTCAACGATATGAAATCGACGACACAAACCGAAGCCGATCCCTCGCAGCCTGTCGATGACACTCTGTCGGCAACAGGCGGCACGACGAGCGATCGACCCAGACTGCTCGACCCGTTCCTCGCGCTAGCACCGCGCAAGCGCAGCGAGACTCGCGAACGAAACCGAGCGCGCACCTACCGCTCGACTTGGCTGAAGCACTGTTTCGTGTACAGCTTCTACTGGGCGAGTCGACTCACTCCACAATTTGCCGTTCGCGCCGGACTCTCAGTCGCGAAGTACGTACTGCTCTCTATTCGAAGCGTACCTGGCAACGTGATCCGTCGGGCGTGCGATGACCTTGCGGTCGTGTGCAGCCATGCCGGAAACGAGACCACCGGGCGCGACGTCTACCGCGACTTCGTCGACCAACTACGACACACCGGTCGACTGATGCACGGTGTTTACCACCGTGGCCCGTCGACGGCCGTCGAGGTGTCGGACATCTCCGAAGAGAATCGCAAGAAGGTTGCCGACACGGTTCGCAAGCACGGTGGACTATTGGCGACCGTCCCGCACAACTTGACCGCCGCCATGGCTGGAATCGGATTCTCCAACGCGTTCGATACACTCCTGATCGGCAAGAGCGGCGATTCGACGTGGCGCGCCGACATCGCCAACGAGTTGTTCGCACGCATGGACGTCAAGTCTCTCTTCGTACGAGGCAAGAATCCTCTGTCGGTCTCGCGCCAAATGATCGACGCGATGACGAGCGGCAAAGTGGTGGTCGCCACCGTCGACAGCATCTATCGCAAAGAGAATCGGATCGAGGCGAAGATCTTCGGCGGCACAGTGGGGTTCAGCCCGTGGGCGGTGCGACTGGCCGCGACGGCCGGCATCCCGATCATGCCGGCGTACATGCACCCGGTCGGCGATCGCATCGTGTATGAGTTCGGAGAGCCGCTGGTCAGTCGCGACCTCAGTGTGCTGACACAGCATTACGTCGATTTCTTCGAGAAGCAAATCGTCGCGCACCCGAGCAGTTGGGCGTTCCTCGCCCACAAGCGGTGGCGCATGATTCTGCGACAAGCTCGCAACCGCATCGAAGCGGGTCAAGATTTGGGAGCGCCGTTCGAAGTTCGCTCGAAAGACCTGCGCGGTCGCGAAGCGACCGACTGACCTCACGTCGCCGAAGCGGCGCCGAGTTCATCCCTGAATCCGCGAGTGATCAAGTAGATAGCGAAGCTCGCGAGCCAGTGACCGCCTTCGTAGAACTGACCGTCGGCGGATTCGAGACCGATCGCAGCGTGACGCGCGGACAACTCGAGAAGATCCGGCGCACGCCGGTCGTCGCGCGGTAGCGCCTCGGCAATCGCTTCGAGCATCCAGGCGCGGCTCAGATTCAGCCCGTCGAGGTGCGCCAACTTTCCGTCGCTGCGGTCCGGGTTGATGGCGGGTTTGACGTCGGACTCTCCGACTCCGGTTCCGAGCGACGGCCAGAACTCCTGGAGCCAACTGGGGAACTCCTCCGGCGGCAGCGCGCGGGCCAGCAGGTCCGCCTCGGCGATCAGTGGCGACAGGAAATCGTGCCCGGAAGGCTCGTAGGCGAACGGGGCGCCGCGGTCGGCGAGGTGGAAATCGACGGCGCGCCGGGCGGTCCGGTCGCGCAATTCGGCATCTCCGGTCACCGCGGCGGCGTCGAGAATCAGCCCCATGGCAAACGCAGTCTGAGAGTGCTCGCCGCTGCGAATCGGATGAGGCAGCTTTTCGATCCAGCTGAGGAATCGATCACGACTGAGTTCGATCAAGGGGCGCAGACGGTCTGCCCAGGAGCGGGCGGCCGGAATCGCGGCCGCCGCCAACTGAGCTTCGGCGTCTAGCGTGAACAGCCACGCCAAACCGTAGGGCCGTTCGAAGCCCGGCCTCGGGCGCATGAACTCTAGTTCTTGAATAAGGTTACGTTCGGTCAAAGTCGTCTCGAGCGCGGCGACGCAGCGCCCCGCGAGCTCCGAGCCCGGCCGCCGCCGGGCAACCCTCAGTAACGCCCAATGGGTATGGACACACGAGTGCCAGTCAAAGCTCCCGCAGAACGCCGGCGTCTGCTCGCTGGGAGGGCGCAGCTCTTCGGCGGAGCTGATCACCTGGATCGAGGCGTAGGGATATTCGCGGTGGACACACGCCAGCGCCAGCTCGGCAAGCGGGTCGAGCGCGGGGCCGGGATCGAATGTGGGGTTCAACATGAGTCCAAAAGAGCCGATACGACCAGTGGGGACAACCCTTTGAATACTACGGGCCCCCCTGTTAGCCTACGCGCCTTCGATCTTTGACATACGCCGAACGAGGATGCCCCGGTTGATACCCGGCTCGTCTGTCCGTTCCGAGATAGTGTGACTGACCCGTGTTGCTGACGGTCAACGCTGCGGCGGAGACAATCAATCTCCCCCGATAGCGAACCCTCCCGATAGCGGAGCGTCGACGCGAGGCCTGCCCCAAAGGGCAAGCTTCACCGACGCACCGAAGATTGGGGTCGACCCCAGCAAGCCCGCCACGCCTTACCTGATCCTTTCGAGGACCCTTGATCGTTTCAAGGACCTCGCCGAGGACCTCGAGTTTCGAGGGTGAGGCGCAAAGTCAGCACAACGGACAACGAACGATCATCAACCGACGAACGCCTGGTCGGTTCCCGCTTTACTTTACCCGTTCTCCCCCGACGCACCGCTCCTGCGCTCACGCGCTCGAACCTGCTCGGATGCTCCGTCGACCGGCTAGCGTCACGCTAGCGATCGACGAGCTCGTGATCAGCGGCTCGCTCCCGAATCTGTTCTCACGAACTCTTTCCACAGTTTTTACCACTGGGAAAGTTGGGTCGACCGTACCGATCGCGAACCGGGAACGTTCTCAGAAAGGGAACCCCCAATATATGTTCGATCAAACCACGTACCGGCGCCCCCTACCGCAGGGGGTGCAACTCGAGCAGCTCGCAGAGAACGCCTTTCGTGATGGCGGATACCTCGCCGAGCGCAGCTCGATTCTCGACACGAAGTACGCTGTCGATTTCTTAGTGACGAAATGCCTTCGTCTCTACCTCCCGATGCCCCGGCAAGTCACCGTGCAAATCACGTGCAAGGTGAACGACACTGCAAAATTCCTGAACTTCGCGAAGAAAGCGAAGCAGTTGCAGCCCAACGCCGCCCGGGTCTTCATCGAGGTACGCGAAGAGAATCGAAAGCTGCACTTCCATCGATTTCCGTTCATTGCGGCTCTCGACCGCATCCTGTCCGATCAGGAGCTTCAGGAAGACAACCTCTTCCGGGTCTACATCGACGGCTTTTTCAGCCGTTTCCAAGTGATCCGCTCCCTGGGCGATTTCAAACGTACCGTCCTACCCACGTCGTCGCGTCGTAGCGGCGGCCGGGGAACCACCCGGCGACGGTCATCCTCTGGCGATTTCGAAGATACGAACGAAGACAACGACCACCACGAACGCAACTCGCGCAGCGATGGTCGCTCTGCGAATACCCGTTCGAGAACTGCAAAGAAGACTTCCTCTCGTGATTCGTCTCGGAACGAATCAGAGACGTCGTCGCGCGGTTCATCCGACACGCGAACCTCGAACCGTTCTGAACGAACGGACGATGACTCGCGTCGCAGCTCTCGCTCGCGGCGCGGTCGGGGTCGAGGTGCGTCTACTGATCGCGGCGAAGATCGTGATCGCAACGAGCCACAAACCGAGCAAGTCGACCGCTCCGATGGAAACCGATCGGAACGGAACCGTCCCGAGCGAGGTCGGTCGGATCGTGACCGATCGGAACGCAACCAGACGGATCGCGACCGGCCGCAACGCGGCGGCGGGCGTGGACGGGGTGACAGCCCTGACCGCGACGGGCGTGAAGATCGGAGCGACCGCAATGAGCGGGGTCGGGGCCGCACGTCCCGTGATCGCACCGAAACAAGCGCGCGCGCGGACGAACCTCGTTCGCGAGACGATAGTAGTTCGGATCGCGGTGGTCGTGATCGAGGACGCTCCAAGCCGGAGCGCACCCGAGAACCTGCGCCGAAAACGGAACGGGAACCTGCACCGCGAACGGAACGGGGACCGGCTCCGCGAACGGAATCAGCCCCGCGAACGGAACAGAAGACGTCAACGGAGCCCGCACGTCCGCGCGGCTCCGCCCGTCCAACGGGACCAAAAGAGGGTCCGCCTCCCGAATCCCGTCGGTCCCGGAAGCCTCGCGTCGAAGAGGAGAAGCCCAAGGACCGCAAGTCGCCCGAGCATCCTGAGCCAGAATGGTCCGCGGATGAGTGGGGTGACTGGGGCGACGGGGGCGACCCGCCGGCCGCCGAGGCCAAGGGCTCCGAGGTCAAGGACACTGAGTCCAGGGACTCTGAGTCCAGGGACAGGGACAAGGTCATCAAGCGTTCCCGTGGTCGCGGACGTGGTCGCGGTCGGGCTCGACCTGAAGACGACGGCGGCACCGAAAGCGAGAGCAAAGAGCCTCGCGGACGTGGCCGCGGTCGGGGTGATCGCACCCGTACGGCCGAACCTGCTACCACTCAACCGTCCGCCGCTCAACCGTCCGCAACTGAAGCGTCCGCAGATGGGGCGTCACGTGGACGTCGCCGGGTGCCCGGTCGTTCGCCGCTCGACGACGACATGGACTGGGAAAACGATCCCGTTGTCGACACCGCCGTCGAGGACATCAAGAAGCGCCGCGAAGCTGCCGCGAAGACCAAGGACAAGGACGACGGCGACGAGCCGAAGCCCGCGACCGGTCGTCGCAGCAAGAAGCAGCGTGCACGACGCGGCTCCGCGTCAGCGGATGACGGAGACGGGTTCGACGTAAGCGGTCTCGGCATTGTCGGGGACGAAGACGAGACTGAGGCTCCGAAGGCGAAGAGGTCCCGGAAGAAGGCGACCGCGAAAGCGCCGCCTGAAGCGGGCGACGACGACGAGGATCGGCTCGAAGCGACCCTTCAAGTGTGGCACCGTAGCCCTGGGCAAGCCGCCAAGGAGTACGGAGTCGCGCTCGACGCTGACGGTACCGAGTACTACTGTCACCAACGATCGTTCGCCGATCGCGAAAACCTCGCTGAGTTGCGAAGTTTCGTGGACGGACAATCGAAAGACGGCGGTGAGGTCAGCCTCAAAATGCCGATCTCGTTCCGACCGGGTCGGCGGAAACGTCCGGACGGTCGCCACTCGGCACTCGAAGTCTCCGTCACGCAGTTCGCTTGAGTCGCTGCAACATGAAGATTGAGTACGTTCAAAAGAGAGGGCGGGTAGCCCGTCATGGCTGATTCGGCACCAACCAAAATCGTCGACCGCGCCACGGGGCGCGAGTTCGAGGAGAAAGTCTACGGAGAAGGCGCGTTGCGTTTTCTCTACGGTGGCGCGGTCGGTCGACTCGTCGCCGGTTTGTTCCTGAAGCGTCGAATCGTCAACTGGATGCTCGGCCAATACTGGTCGTCTCCGTTGAGTCTCGATCGGGTGAAGCGATTCATACGCGACTTCGAGCTCGACTTGTCCGACTTCGAGGTCGAGGAGTGGAACAGCTTCAACCACTTCTTCGCACGACGGTTCAAAGACGGCGCGCGAACGTTCTGTGATACGCCGTGGGAATTCCCGGCGTTCGCGGAGGGTCGTTTCCTCGCTTTCGACAAAGTCGACGCTACGACGAGCTACCCCGTCAAAGGGATCTACCTGCGGCCGAAGGAAATCCTCGGCCGCGGTGATCAAGCGGAAGCGTTCATCGGCGGCCCGCTGATGATCGCTCGCCTCTGCCCGACGGACTACCACCGCTACCACTACCCGGACTCGGGGCGACACATCGGGATGTTCGACATTCCCGGTTCGTTGCACTCGGTCAACCCGATCGCTCTCGCCACCAAGAACGACATCTTTGGCACCAACCACCGCCGCGTGAGTTACCTGACGACGACGAACTTCGGACGCCTAGCGTTCGTCGAGGTAGGGGCCATGGGAGTCGGACGCATCGTGCAGACGCACGACGAGGACGAGAACTTTCGGCGCGGGGACGAGAAGGGGCACTTCGCTTTTGGCGGATCGACCATTCTCGTATTCGGCCAACCGGGTTACTGGAAGCCGGACCAAGACATCCTCGATCGCACTCTCGAAGGTCGTGAGACGTTCGTGAAACTCGGCGATCGAGTCGCCGCCTCGATTCGACGTACATCCGAACGCGGTAAGGTCGTTTCGACAGGCAGCGGCGAGACCTACACGGTGACGCGAGGCTAGAACCAGCCACGTTTCACACTTCAACCAAGAGCGAAGTCGGCGATCAGCCGGCTTCGCTCTTTTTTTGTGATCACCCGCTCTTCGGTCGCTTTTGGCTCGCCGTGAGACTCCGCGCTGCGCTCTCGCCCGCCAGCTTGCCGGTTACCCAAGCCCACAGAAAGTTGTAGCCGCCGATGCGTCCGATCAGATCGACGATCTCTCCGCACAAGTAAGCGCCAGGAGTGCATCGGCTCTCGAGCGTCGACGGATGGAGTTCACCGATCGGCACTCCCCCACCGGTCACCTCGGCGACTCGGTATCCGACACTGCCGGTCACCGGCAGCTCGAACTCGGTGAGATGGTCGAGCAATCGCTCACGAACGTCGCGGGTCAAGTGCGACGGAGTGCACGCGGCGGGAACGCCAGCCCGCTCGCACAGGATCTCGGCGAGCCGCCTCGGCAACGCGTCAGCAACCACGCTCCGACAGTCTTTCTTGGAGTGTTCTCCGAGGCGCCGCAGCCAGTCATCGCGGGAGATCGCGTTCCAGCCGACCGTCAAGCGGGCGTGGTCGCGGACGCTCCAATGGCTGGCGTCGAGCATGGCCGGCCCGCTGAACCCCCGGTGAGTAAAGAGGAGCTCTCGAACACGTTCTTCCACGGGGCGCGACTGCAACTCGGCTCGCCACCGAACGGGAAGCGCAATCCCGGTCAGGCCACGCAGCGCTTCGTCGTTCGTAGTCAGAGGAACCAGGGCCGGGTACGTCTCGACGGTGGTGTGTCCCAGCCTCTTCGCGAATGAGTAGCCGACTCCGTCCGACCCGGTGCGCGGCAGCGATTGTCCTCCGGTCGCCAAGATGACTCGCGAAGCGGTGATAGCTCCCCCACCCAAAGACGAGACACGGAAGCGATCGGCGTCCCGCTCGAGACTGGTGACTCTCCATCCACAGTGAAGCGTGCCCCCGGCCGCGGCGAACGCCGCGACTAGAGCGTCGCGCACCTCCTTCGCTTTCTGGGACCGTGGGAAGACCTTCCCGGTCTCCGGCTCGATCGTCAGCTCGACGCCGAGATCGTCGGTGAAGAACGCCGTCACGCGGTCGAGCGACCAGGTTCGAAACAGACGGCGAACGACGTTGCGCGACCCGAGCGTGAAGTAGTCGGACTCGTCGTAGACCGACGGCAGGACATTGCACCGTCCTCCGCCGCTGACAAGAATCTTGAGGCCGCACTGGGGAGAGCCCTCGAGAAGAACCGTGGACCGCCCCGATCGAGCCGCGAACAGACCGGCCATCAGCCCGGCTGCGCCGCCCCCGACGATCGCGATGTCGAAATATCCCTCACTCAACGGCACGCCTCCTGGGAACTGACCGACCCACGATTGAGTCGGGCGGCTTTTCTACAACTATGGACGAAGGGAGTCCGCTCAATTCTCGTCTCTGATGCAGCGAGACGTCTGCCGCGACGTCGGCTAGACTGCCGGAAGTCGGAGAGCGTCCCGTCACTGGGGAGGAAACGGATGCACACATTGCTGTTTCGTGAGCGCGCTCACGCGCTCGCTACAAGCCGTCACGTTCAAGAAACGGCCGTTCGGGCGACCCCCGTGCCCATACTACCGCACGCTCGGCCGACTCGTTTTTCGGTAAGGGACGTCCGCGCGAGGTTCACCCCGGTGCTCCTCTCTGCGATCTTCACTTCTACGATCTTCAGCTCTGCGCTCTTCGGTGCTGACGTCTTCAATTCTGGCGCCGCCTCCAGTGCCGACGCAGCTCCGGGATCCACCGCGGGGCAGGGGACCTCGAGTCCGCAGGACGACGTTGACCGACCGGTCGAGTACTCCCGCGAGTTGGTGAAGCTCAATACGGTCGAGTCGTACAAGCTGAAGGGCAAGAACTACGTCGCTATCAACGGCGAAGCCCCCGACGTACCCACCGGCGCTATCGTGGACTTCGTGCTGACGTTTCGATCCATGGGGATCGACACGTTCCCGTTCACGATGCCGGACTCCAAGCGCATTCGCGTGGAGTTCGAGGTGAAGACGTTCCCGCGATCGCGAGAGAAGTTCTACTTCCGCACGATCATCGCCTCGCACAAGCAGTCGACAAAAGTAAAGAACGCGATCAAGCGCGCGCCAAAGATCTTCAGTCCGGGGTTGGATCCGTGGACGGATCATCACCACGAGAAGTCCTTCCGCCTCCTGACCTCCGCCGCGGATGCGAAGCAGTCCATCGAGCCGATCCGTGCGTTCTTCCGCGAGCGGCTCGATCGCATCGCCATGTTGCGTCACACCGCCGCGAGCGAGACGGAGTTGGCGATTCTCGGTGAGAAGTACGCGAGTGGAGACGGCTCGTTCGACCCCGGTGCGTGGAAGCCCTTTCTCGAAGATGACACGATCGAGGCTCTCCTCGTCATCGCCGAGGATGCCCGCGCCGCACTTCAGCAATCGCGCTACATCCCGTTTCGTCGTTCCTTGGTCGCGTTGGAGTCCTCGGCGAAGAACGGGGTTCTTTTGTGTTACCAGCACGGTCTACGCCTGTTCCGAAGCCACGGCCTGGCTCCTCCCAAGGAGTACATTAGCGCGGCAAGCCTCGAGCTGACTCGCGCGGAGCGACGCCGGTTGCAGTCGTTTGACCTCGGGGCCGCCGAGGACCTGATCAAGATCGAACTCGGTATCGTAAAGTCGGACCGCGTCGAAGAACCGTTTCGATTGATCGCGAAGGTGACCTACCAGGGCGCGCTGTTTCGCCACCTGACCGAGGAAGAGCTCGAGAACGGTAAGTTCGATCCGATTCGCTCTCTCGCGACGTGGACACCGACGGACGAACAAATCGCCGAGATCGAGACGGCGCTGGCCGCGCACACGTCCGCCACCGACATCGCCCCACGGCTCGCCGACTTCCGCCGCCAATACGTCGGGCTCGGCGCGCCGACTCAGCGGTCCGTGCACATCTCGTTGATCCATCGCAATTCGACGGTCGCCACCAGCTTGATTCGAACCGTGCAGCCGGCGAGCGCGGCGGCCCAGGTTGTCACGGTACAGTACGACATGAACACGAAGAAGTTCTCGGACCTCGACCAGGGCTGACTTCTTCCAGCCGTCTCAAAACTCGGAACACGGCTGGTCGTTTCCATCGGACGCCTCGTTCGAGTATGTTCCCCGCACTCGACTCGGGGTTCGGAGGACCAGCATGACCATCCGCGTTGCGATCATGGGTTTCGGCCGTATCGGGCGGAACGTTTTCCGCGCGTTGTACGACCGGACGGATATCGACGTCGTTGCCATCAACGACATCGCCCCACCGGAAGCCATGGAGTACCTGCTTCGGTACGACACCCTGCAGGGAAGATTCTCGGATCCGGTGCGCATCATCGACGGCAAGCTCTTCGCTCGCGGTCGACGCATCCCATTCCTACACTTCCGAGAGCCTGGCGAAATCCAGTGGTACGAGTACGGCGCTGACGTCGTGATCGAAGCCACCGGTCAATACCGCGACCGCGATGACCTACAGAAGCACCTCGACATGGGGGCTGATCGCGTCATTTTGACGACACCGCCCCGTACCGCGATCGACGACCTCTACGTTCGCGGTGTCACTCCCGGCCCCATCGATCGGTCGCATCGCATTTGGTCGTGCGGCTCGAGTACCGGGAATTGCACCGCGGCCATGGTGAAGGTGCTCGACGACGCGTTCGGGGTAAACAGTGGCTGCTTCACTTCGATCCACGCCTACACCACGGAGCAGAGCTTGATCGACGCGCCGAACTCGGTCGACTTGCGCCTGTCACGCGCGGCGATAGAGAACATCGTCCCGGTGCAGAGCTGGACCCGAACGCTGATCGAACGTTGTTTCCCCAAGCTCGAGAACCGGTTCACCGGCAACAAGCTGAACGTCCCCATCCCCGACGCCTCGTGCGTCGACCTGGTGACAATGCTCGACAACGACGTCAGCGTCTCTGATGTGAACGAAGTCTTCCGCAGCGCGGCCGGTAGTACCATGGATGGCGTGGTCTCCTACGCCCACGAACCGATCGTCTCTAGTGACGCCGTTGGAGAGACCGCGTCGTGTGTCTTCGACAGCCTCGCGACCATGCAAGTGGGATCGAACATGGTCAAGACGCTTGGCTGGTACGACCAAGGGGGCGGACTCGCTCACCGAATCGTCGATTTGATCACCCAGTTCGCCCCACACTCGACGACGGCGTGAGGAGCCACCGATGAGAATCGCGATCAATGGATTCGGGCGTATCGGCCGAGCCGTCTTCCGAGTCGTCGCCGCACGTGGCGACGACATGGAGATTGTCGGTATCAATGACATCGCCGACGACACGTCACTGTCGTACTTGTTGAAGTACGACTCGGTGATGGGCAAGTTCGACGGCCACGTCGCCCTCGAAGATGGACACCTTGTCGGGGGGACGCAGCGCGCCCGCCTCATCAAGGAACGACACCCGAGTGAGCTCCCTTGGAAAGAACTCGGAGTCGACGTGGTTGTCGAGGCGACC
>JAJFFE010000108.1 GCA_021776775.1 Planctomycetota bacterium
CATCGTGGAGCACGGCACCATCGATCCGCTGCTGGCGTCGCTCGATGAACTCTACGCTGACAATGTGGACTCCACGGTTGCCAAGACGGCGCGCTGGCAGTCGGCCTCATTGCGACGACGTTGGGGTGACCGTCTCGACGCGCTCGCTCTGTTCGAGAAGATCGTCGAAGACGAGTCCGAGAACGCTGAAGCTTGGTTCCAAGTTGCCGAGCTGCGTGACGCGTCGGGCAAGAAAGACGAGGCGATCGAGGCGTACAAGAAGGTGGTCGCGCTTCTCCCGAACGCAACTGGTGCTGCGGCTCAGGGTCGCGCCGAGCTCGAGACGAACCTGCGCTTGCGGCTGGCCCTGCTCGAGGTCGACAACGGGGGCGCAGTGGCGAATCGCTCGCGGCCGTCGCGAACCGCGACTCCGCTGGTTGCTATGCGCGTCATCGGCACAGGCACTGTCATCGGACGCTCTATTTCGGCGGGATCGACCGGGAGCAGCGACAGTGACGCCGCGAAGGCGGACCCGAGCGCGGCCGAAGCGCTGATCACGTTCGCGTCCGAAGAGGGCCGTGGAGTCGATTTGCGTAACCGGTGCGCGGTCGTGTTAGCCCTGCTCGGACTACCCGGTGAGGCTATCGATCTGTTCGTCGTACAGGGCGAGGGGTCGAAGCGGTTCAAGGGAGAGATGCGACGCGCGGAGTGGGCCATCGCGGCCGACCAGCCGGAGCAGGGGCAGACGTTCGCGTGGGACGCGTTCGAGGTTGCCAAGGTGCGACGTGATCGTCGCTATGCGCTCGCGGTCCTTGTCGAAGCGCACCGCGCCGACGACACCCTGCAAGGGTTGATCGATCGCTTCGCGGGTGAGCAAGACTTGCACGCCGATGCGCGACAAGTGTGGATCGATCTCTTGCGCGAGACGGGTCAGATCGATCCGGCACTGAAGCTGTTTCAAGAGTCATCGGACGGCGAGTTCACGGTCGAGATGCGACGCGAGCTGCTCGAGATGTGTCGAGAGTCTGGCCGTGAAGAGACGTTGGTCTCGGCCTTCCGGGACTTGATTCGCGAAGAGCCGAGTCAGGTCGAGTGGCGCGAAGGGATGGCGCGCCACTACCTCGAGCACGCCGACCGAGAGTCTGCGCTTTCGGCGTGGAAGGACTTCGCTGACCACGCGGACACAGTGGGGCAGTTGCTCCTCGGCTGCGACAGCATGCGCAGCCTCGGTCTCGACGATCTTGCGATCACCAACGCGAAGATCGCCGCGGAGCGCGAGGACGGTCTCTTTGCGGCGGGGCTGTTTCTCTTCGATCTTCACCGCAACCGGGGGCGCATGGCCGACGCCGAAGCGGAACTTGGTCGTCTCCACGAACTCGCCGCGGACGACGCACCGGAGCGCATGGCGTTGTCGGAAGCGTTCGAGCAGATCGGTAACAAGCCCCGCGCCGTCGAAGTCCTCGAATCCCTGAAACGAGCGCGCGGCAACGACACCGGCGAAGATCTCGAGATGCGCTTGTCGTGGTTGCACTCGGAAGTGGGCGAAGAAGAGAAGGCGCTAGAAGGGTGGATGCGGCTGTGGGAGCGCATCGATTCCGTGCCGCGTCGTCGCTACGTCGAAGACCGACTGATGACGACCGCGTCGCGACTCGGTCGTCTCGCCGACATCGCCATCGAGTTGGAAGAGAAACTAACCACGGGTTCGGCCAGTGCGATCGAGAGCGGCTTGCTGGTGCGGCTGTACTCGAAAGTAGGCGACCCCGTCTCTGCGTCCGAAGTGATTCAAGAGTATATGAAGCACTCCGGCGGCAACGAGATCAAAGCGCTGCAGGAGAAGGCGCGCGTGTACATTCAGTGCACCGACTACCACAACTACGAGAAGGTCATCGAGAAGCTGATCGTGCTCGACCCGGAGGGCGAAGGCGACTACCTGCGTCAGCTCGCCATGAGCAGCTTGGAGCGCGGCCGTCCTGACGAAGCGCGCGAGATTCTCGGTCGTTTGAAGACCCTCGAGCGCGGCACCGACGGCTCCGAGTTCGAGGCCGGGGTGTTGGCGTTGGCCGGATTGCGCGATGACGCCATTGTTGCGTACCGCCGCGGGATCGCCCAGAACCCGGAGCGGATCGAGAGTTATCTGCTGCTCGCGAACTTGATGCGAGACACCCAACAGACGCGTCGCGCGATCGGCATGTTCCAGCACTTGGCTCTGGTGGCCGAGAAGGACGACCTGTTCACGATTGCCATCGACGGGTTGCTCAACATGCGTGCCCCCGCGCCGGTCCTCGAGTGGGCGCGTCGTATCACCTACGAGCGACTGACGCAGCGTCACGAGAAGATGTATCTCTACCAGTTGATTTCGGACTTGTCCGAACAGGTCAACGATCCCAAGACCATGCTGCGCTCGCTAGAGGCGTCGATCTCCATCGCCGGTGAGCGCCGTCTTCAGCTCTTGCGCGAGCTCATGGATTTGGCGTCGCAGCGCGGTGGCGATCCGGAGAAGCGGCTCGCCTTCGGTCGTCGTCTGATCGGTCTCGGGGAGCTGGTGCCGCCCGACGTCTACTTGACGCTCGGCGAATCGTTCCTGGAAGCGCGCGACGTGACCAGTGCGTCGAAGACGTTTGCCATGGCCAGCGAGGTTCCCGACTACAACGCGTTTCAGAGTCGCGTCGCGCTTTCCTTCGAAAAGGCGAGGTTCCTCGAGGAAGCGCTTCGGGTGTACGAACGCGTCTTGGTCAGTCAGTCGAGCGACGTCAGTTTGATGGCGAAGGTCGGCGAACTTCACGAGCAACTGGGCCGCGACGACCGGGCCAGCGAGCTATACCGACGCGGCGTCGAGTTGCTGCTCTCGCGGCGACCGTTCTCGAGCGTCAAAGAAGACAAGCGCGACTCCAACAACTTCAGCTTCTACCAAGCGCGCAACGTCAGCGACTACGATCAGTACTACGATCGTTTGCTGACCGGTTACCTGGCCGCAACGTCGTGGAGTGAAACCCTTGATGCGGAGCTCTCGGCGCAGCGCGACAAGATCGTCGCCGACCTCGAGCGCATGAAGGCGGAGCCGGTCGAAGCGGGCGACGCCAAGCGGGAACTCGGGCTGTACCCTAGGATTCGCGACCGAGCCGCGTTCCACCGGCGGTTGTCCATGGCGTACTCCCGCCCGGAGTTCGCCAACACGCTCGATCTCGAACTGCTGAAGGCGTTTCCGGACGACGAGGATCTACTGTCGGAAATGGCGGAAGTGCGTCTCGACTGGGGGGCTGTTGTCGCCGCGCGCGACTTGATCGAGAAGAGCGATCGCGCCGAGACCGAGAAGCAAAAAGTACGCTTCATGGTTGGCGTTCTCTCGTCGGACAGCGTGCCCGGGATTTTGCCGATGGCCGAAGCGGCGCGGCTGTTCCTTTCGCCGCTCGTCGAGGGTGAGCGAGACGGCGTGCGCACGCTGCTTCAGCGCGTGGATTTCTCGACCATGGGCGTCGAAGAACTGCAGGACCTTCCGGTTCTGTTCGCGGCGGCGGTGTACGTCGAGGATCCGGAGCTGGCTCTGACGTACGCGCGACACTGGATGCGCGTGACGATCAAGAACAAGAAGCAGTACGAGTTGCAGCGTACCCTTCGCGAGATCCTTCAACGGTGCGAGAAGTCGCTGCCCGCCGCGCAGCAGAAGAGCGTCATAGACTTCTTGGTCTCGCTCACGCTGGAGAACGAGGAAAAGGGGTCGGACCTCATCGCTATGTTCCCGGAGCTGCAGAAGCGGTCCGGGACGCAATTGCTCGAGACCGAGAAGATCATCGACTTCATCGAGAAGTACGTCGAGCGATCGAGCTATGGCGTCGGACCGTTATTGGCGTTGGTACCGTCAGAGGAACGCGTCGCTGTCATGCGTCGAATCTGGCCCAAGGTCCAACCGACGCGGCGAGCGAACTTCATTGTCGACATCATGCGAGCGTTCCAGGAGAGAGTGTCGGACGACTTCGCCGAGTTTCTCGTCGACACGTTCGACAGCGCGTATGACGACCTCGACAACAAGGACTTCTTCGGCTACGCGATCAGTAACGCCATAGAGACGAGTCGCAAGAATTCGGATGTCGTGCTTCGCATCGCCAAGATCGTGCTGGAGAAAGATCCGGAGAACATCGAGACCCAAGTCGCTTACGCGATCGGGTTGTCGGAGGCGGGTCGGACCGACGAAGCGAAAGAACAGGCGTCCAACGCGTTCCGATCGGCGCTCGGTCAGAAGAAGGAAGACTTCCGGATCACGAACTCGATCAACCGGCTACAGCAGACGTTCATTCCCGCGGAACTCGAGCTGTTCTTGGGAATCGTCGACGAAATCGAGAAAGACAACGGCGAGAGCCCCGAATTGACGGGGCGTCGCCTCGACCTCATTGCGAAAGGTGAAGATCGCGACTTGCTGCTGACTTCGTTGCGTGCGGCGGTGGAGAAGCATCCCAAGGACACCGGTCTCCGTGACCGACTGCAGCGCGAGTTGCGATCGTTGGGGTACCGAACCGAAGCGCTCGCTATGCTCGAGAAGTTGGTCGAGCTGGAGCCGAAGAACAAGCGGTATCGGACTCGCCTGGTCAGCTTCTGGCGTGGCTGGAGCAATCCAATTCGTGCCCTTGCCGTCCGCCAGGAGGGAGAGGAAGAAGCGAAGTCCACCGTCGCCAAGAAGAAAGAAACCCCGAAGGCCGATCCGATTCCGCGGGCGACGATTCAATCGATCAAGAAGGCGGTCGACGAGGAGAAGTTCGACGTGGCGCAGCGCCACTTCCGGCGGCTGTGGCGAAACTTCCAGGTCGAACAACCGCGCTACCCCATTCGATTCCGCAGCCAGCGAACCTACCGCTGGCCGACGACGGCGAAGCGTGATCCGAAGCCGTATCTCGGTGGACTCGCAAGTTTCCGCGAAGACGAAGTCGCGCCGGTCGAGCGTCAGGACGCACTTTTGGTGCTCGCCGAGTACGCGTTCGGCGAGTCGGAACTGCGTCGCAACTTGCGAACGTTCGATCCGCTGTCCCTGCAGGACTCCGGGTCAACTCTGTCCGGAATCACCGTCGCCATGGAGAAGCGGCTCGGAGCGAGTGACGCGATTGCCCAGTTGGTCGAGGCGATCGAAGCCGGTCGAGCCGGCAAGGTCGAGTATCTCCTTCTTCTGTCCCTGTTCGAGAAGGATCCGGACCGGATCGGTGCGGAAGGGCGCCAGTTGTTGAGCGATCTCGCGAAGACGGTGCACCCGCTCGCCGGAGATCGACTTAGGCGGCTCGCTCGCTTGTACGCCAAGACTGGGGCGCCCGACGAGGCGGCCGCGCTGTACCGTTGGTGTGGTTCGTTGGCGACGTGGGAGAATGTCTACTTCGGTGATCAACGCTTCCCAGCCATCCAGGCCGCGACCTTGATCGACGAGATCGTCGAGAATCTCGAGGGTGACCTTCGCGAAGAAACCATCGACTTCGTGCTGCGCTACGGCGAGCCCGCCCTGGATTCGTACGCGCGGGACGGGTTCGAGATGCGTGTTCTCGAAACGTGGGAGAAGATCCTAGGTTCGGCGAAGACGGTAGAGAAGTGTCGCGACATCTGTGAAGGGGCGACGGATCTCTCGAAGTTCGTGAAACGATCGTCGGCCAAGATCGCCGCTCGTCTCTACGCGAAGGCGGGCGAGATCGATCGCGCCGTAGAGTGTCTCGAGATCGCCTTCTGTAACGATGTTCGCCCGGAGAGCTCCGAGTTCTACTACTACTTCCGAGGGTACTGGGCCCCGAGCCACGCCGACATTCGCGCGCTCTTCCCCAAGGACGCGTCCGAGTTCGCCGACGCCGGCCAGTGGTACGAAGCCGCCGCGATCAAGCTGTGCGAATGGATCAAGGCCGGCCGCATGAACGCGCGGAGCTGCTTGCCGATGATCGCGATCTTGGCCGTTCGACTTCACGAAGCGGGTAAGGCCGAAACGGCGGCCGACGTCATGGCATACGCGCAAGAGGTCGCCGGCACGCTGGCGTCCGAGCAGCTGTGGGTCATCGATGTCGCTCGTCGATTGGGACAGGAGGCGCTGGCGGTCCGTATCGAGCGAACGCTCCTCGACGAGATGCGCCTCAACCTCGCTCGGGTCCCGGCGGTGCTGGAGTCGATCCAGTCGACCGACGGTGTCGAGCAGGCGATCGCCAATGGCGAAGCGTTGCTCGCCTATACGCTCTCGGAGCCGGTGATCGACAAGGTGATCGAGCTCCACGAGTCGAACCAGGCTACCGACCGCGCGGAGGCGTGGCGCGCCAAGAAGGCGGACGCGAAGGCGGCGAAGGAAGAACTCGAAGGCAAGAAGGAGTAGCTGTTCTCGTGGGTCATCTGATCTTGTGAGATTCACATCGACCGCGTCGACGGGTGGCACCGCCGAGAACCTATTCGTGACCGGCTGGGGGATCGTGGCTTCGACTTCGACCGTCGGCGACGGCGGGTCGTCGCTCACACAATTCTTCACTCGTTGGACGGGGCGATGTCTCGGCGCGGATAGCAGGCAATTCGGCGTACGCTTCGGGGTGGCGCTACCCTTTCGCCCTGCCGGTAGCATGCGAAATTTGGATCTCTCCGTCGAGCGCAGTAGTATTCGGTCTCGTCGTGCTCTTCCCCCTCTCTTGTATCGGAAGCGTTGAGTTGACCCTAGTGAGCGAAGCCCCGGAGCCTACCCCTGCCGTCGGTGGTCCGATTGCCCCGGGGCCGATTGCCCCCGAGGCCGACGGAGCCGACCCGGTCGAAGACGACGTAACTCTTCAGCGAGGTGCCGGGGTCTCGGTGCCGCCGCCGCTCTTGTTCGTCGGGTTCTTGGCGGCGGGCCACGTGGCGAACTCCGTCTGGCCGTGGGCTATGTGGCCGGCCCGTCTTTCCGTGACCGCCCACGTCGTGGGTTGGAGCTTGGCCGCGTTCGGTACCGTTGTCTGTGGCTGGGCCGGCCGGCAGTTGCGCCGAGGCGACACACCGATCTTGCTCACGCGACCCGTGCTCACTCTGGTCGACACCGGTCCGTACCGACTATCGCGAAACCCTATGTACGTTTCGCTCTTCTTGGTCGCGATCGGGATTGTGATCCTTTGGAATATGATCTGGCCCTTGATCGGGCTGCCGCTCTTGTGGCTCGTGTTGGATCGTTGGGTGGTGCGGCGCGAAGAGCGACACCTCGTCGAAGTGTTCGGCGATCGCTACGAATCGTATCAAGCCCGAGTGCGTCGTTGGTTCTGAATCAGCGGCGCTCGGCGTCGACCATACTTGCGTACCCTTCGCGGTACGTCGGATAGCGAGGCGCCCAACCCGTGGTGCGCAGCGCGTCGTTGCGACACCGCTTGCTGCCGCGTTTCGGGATGGTGGTGAGATCGAGATCGTTCGGCGCACCGAGTCGACTCGCCAAGAATCGCAACACGTCGTAGCGCGACGACGGCTCATCGTCGACGCCGATGTACACCGGCGCGGCGTCGTCGAGCGACACGATTGTCGTAATAGCGGCGGCCGCGTCGTCGATGTGAATTCGGTTGGTCCACGTCGGAGGAGCCTCCTCCGTGGAGGGGCCGCCTCGCTGCCGCACCATTTCGATCAGCCGAGTTCGCCCGGGGCCGTACAACCCCGCCAGCCGCAGAGTCGTGACCGGTAGCGAGCTATCGGCCAGAACGCGCTCCGCTTCGAGCAGAACCTCACCGCGAAATCCAGACGGACGGGCGGGAGAACGCTCGTCGATCCACGTGCCATCGTTCACGCCGTACACCGACGTACTGGAGACGAAGACGACGCGATTCAAGGAACCACCCGGCGTGATCGTTTCGACGAGCCGTTGTGCACCCTCGAGGTAGGCGCGTCGATACGCGAGCTCTGTGCTTTCGTCGGCCGCGACGCAGTAGATGATCGCGGAGGGAGTGGTGCCCGCGACTCGGTCCCAAGCGAGAGCGTCGGTCACGTCGAACGCGATGCGCTGAAACGCATCGGGAAGCGCTTCGGGACGCCGACGGGCACCGGTCACCGAGCCGCCGGCGGCCACCAAACGGTTGCCGACTCGAATGCCGAGATCGCCGCAACCGATGATGAGCGTGCGTTCAGGAATCGCGTTCAAAGAGTACTCCGCTCACGTTCAGCCGCGTAGCCGTCGAGACTACGGGCACGCGTACGACGTACACGCGAGGCCGTCGACCGTGGGGTCCGGTCCGCAGGCGCCGACCGGGTCCGGGAATCCTGCTCCGCCGCCGAACAGCTCGGTCAACGTCTTGATCGCATCGGCAATATTGTGGGCGCCATCGTCGTTGGCGTCACAGGCGTCGAGGCATGTTGGGGAAGCCGCGCCGAGAAAGAGCACGTCGAGCGTCGAGACCGCGTCGGCGATATCGACCGCTTGATCTGCGTTACAGTCCCCGCGTTCGAACTCGACAGGGGGAAGACCGGACTCTATCCAGAGATCCGACGTCGAGATGAACACCTCACCGACGGGATCATTGCGTTGCCACGCGACCCATAGAACGTGGTGGCCGGTTCGGTCGGTCGGGATGGTGAAGTCGAAGTAGTAGTGCCCCGCGATGAGTTCGACGCCGGTGGGCCGCCCGAGGAATTCCATCTCGCCCCAGTTGAGCGCGGTGTTCGGATCCCACCCCGGCGTTGTCATCCAGACGTCCCACACGCTAGGACTGTGAGCCGCGGTAACGAGAAAATCGACTTCGATGGTCTCACCGGCGGTGAGGGTTGTCGTTGGCCAATCCGCGCTCACCTGGTCGAGTCCGGCGTAGGTTCTCGGATACTCGGTCGCAAGCGGATCAACACGTCCGGCGCTCGCTAGCTGCCCATCGGGAATCCACGGCGAGTAGTCGAACCCCGGCGGTAGGCCCGCGGTGACGGCCGAGCCGATGTTCCGCGACAGCTCGTTCCAGGTGTAGTACGACAAGGTTCCGTCGATGGCGACCGCTTCCTCCGCCAACGCGAAGCTCGGGTTGTCGGGGTTGGCCTGATAAACCTGATAGACCCGGCTGATCGGCGAGACCACCGTGCCGTGGGCGGACGCAGAATCGGCGAGCAGGACTCCGAGCAGGAGTGCGCCGATTACCCGGACGGCGAAGGCGGAAGCGGTGGTCCATCTCATTGTGTGTTCCTCGTTGTTGGCCGGCACTCGTCGCGAAGCGCATCCGTGCGGGCGGCGCTTCGCGTGAGTCCCGGCGTTCTCGTACTGAAACTTAGGGGCATGCCGTCGGTGGGCACGGCAAGCTGTCGGGTGTTGGATCCTGTCCGCAGGCGACCGGCTCCGGTAGCGGTGCGCTACCGGGCTGAAACAGCACCGCGAGCAAGAATACTGGGTCGCCGACATCGAAGCCGCCGTCGTCATTGACGTCGGCCGCGTCCGTGCAGTTCGGCTGGGGTGACCCGATCACGAACAGCGCACCCAAGCCGAATACCGCGTCCGAGATGTCACGGCCGCCGTCTTCGTTCAAGTCACCGCGTCGGAAGCCCGACGTCGTCCCCGCGTAGTGAAAGCCCAAGTCGCCTTCGTTGCTGTCGGGTTCGTGGTCGGTCCGCGTCGTCCCCAAGATCAACGCTTCGGCGGGATCGCCCGCGTCCACGCATTCGCTCGTCGTGACTTGGCCGGCCGCGACTTGGCTCAGGTAGAATTCGCCTTCGGGACCGCTGACGAACAGCGGGTCAACGTCGAGGTTCCCGACTCCGGAATAGCCGCCGTCGACGTCGGAGTAGCTGATGTCGAGCACCGATCCCGCTGCGATCTGTGGATCGACCGCGGCCGTGTTGTTCCACACGATCATGTTCACCGCGGAAAAGTCTGCCGTCTCGACAAGGAGACCACCACCGGTGGTCTCGGTGCCGATGAAGCCGGACGCCGCATTCCCGGCGATCGTGTTGCTATTCATGGTCACCGTGGAATCTTCCCGAGCCCACACGCCGCCCGCGAATCCATCGATCGGGCCGAGTAGTGTGGAGTAGCCAAAGGCGGTGTTGTCTACGATCAGATTGTTGAACATGTCGACAACGCTGTCCGGTCCCGCCACGACGCCGCCGCCGAGTCCGCCGGAGTTTCCGTCGATCACGTTGTTGACCAGGGTGACGTTTGCATTCGTGCCGGTGAACACGGCGCCGCCTTGGCTCGGTGCGACGTTGGAGTAGAAGCGATTGCCAACGAGAAGTACGGTTGCTTCCTCGACGTAGATGCCGGCCCCGAGTCCGCACGGCGCATCGGCAATCAAACAGAAGAAGCCGTTGGACTCGATGGTGTTGTCTTCGATCGTCGGCGCTCCACCGTTGACGTAGATGCCAGCCCCGAACCACGGCGTGACGTTGTCGATGATGTGATTGCCGCGAACCGTCGGCGACGCGCCCTCGATCGCAATGCCGCCGCCGTTACCGGGAGCGAGGAAGCCTGTCTGACCGTTGGCGATCGTGAATCCTTCGAGAATCGCCGTCGACGGTTCGCCGTTCGCAAAGCGAACGACAGCGTCCGCCGACTCGGCATCGATGGTGGTCATGTCGGGCCCGGAGATCGCACGAACGTGAATGTCCTTGCCCAAGAAGTCGATCACTTCCAGATAGGTACCGGCCGCAACATCGATGGTGTCACCGTCGACGGCCGCATCGATCGCTGCTTGGATCGTGGCGAAGTCGCCCGGGACGAGAAGCGTCGCGGCGGTGGCCGCCGGGGCGGCGTACACGAATAGACAAAACAGAACGGACGAGAACGAAAGCGTCGTGCGAGTCAGCAAAGGAAGGTTCCCTTCTTCGGCGACGCAGCCCGAGGGAGGCGGCGTCGTGAGACCGGGGGCACCCGAGTCTCGGTTGTCGAGCCCACTCGTGACCTGCATGGTACCGCCGCAGTGGCATCACGCCACCACTCCGTCGTTCGCTTGCTTGCTTCGACGGCCGGTGAAACTGTCTCGACGCGATCGCGATGCGCTGCCGATCACCGCCGTTCAGGGCCGAGTCGCTGCCGTTCGAGTCTGGCCGAGCCAGCTTTCGAGGTGAGCCTTCTGCTCGTCGGTCGCTTCCGGATGAACTTCGAGTTTCCAGCGGTCCTTCGGTTTTTCACCGAAGGTGACGGCGAGGCGCATGAGCTGTTCGCGTCGCGCGATGAGCACGGTCACTCGGTCGCCGGGGCGGTACTGCTTCAGCCGTTTGTCCCAATCCGTCGAGGCGTCGCGGTAGTCATCGATGGCGATGATTTCATCGCCGGTGTTGAAGCCTTGCGCGTGCGCTGGCGTTTCCCGGGTGACGCCGGAGACAACGAGGCGACCTGAATCGCTCTTCGTGCGCAGGCCTATCCAGGCGGCTATCTCGTCGTCCTTCTCGTCGGCTTCGGTGTCGGAATCGTCGTCGTCTTTCTTGGGCTTGGCGGCGGGATCTTTGAAGCGCAAACCGAGCCACTCCAGGGCTGGCGCATATTGCAGGTCGTCGGTGCTCTCAACGTTTCGTTTGAACCACTCGGTCAAGTCGACGCCCGCTGTTTCGGACGCGCAGGCGTAGAACTCGCTGGGGTGAAAGCCGCGTTCGCCGGAGTAGCGCGAGTAGGCGAGACGCATGACATCGTCGAGGCTCTTGCTGTCGTTGGTCAAGCGTCGCACTTCGACGTCGAGCAAGAACGATACAACGGCACCTTTGGTGTAGTAACTGATCGTGGTGTTGCGGGAGTTCTCGTCGGGTCGGTAGTGACGGATCCACGCGTCATACGACGCCAGACTCAACGGGCGGACTTTGCGGCCGGGCGTGGTCTCGACACCGCCGATGTTCTTTGACAACGAGGTGAGGTACTTCTTCTGCTTCGTCAGTCCGGCGCGGCATAGGTTCAAGTCGTCGTAGTAGGACGTGATCCCTTCCGCCACCCAGAGAGACTCGGTGTAAACTTCGTTCTCGTAGTCGAACGGGCCGAGCTCGATCGGGCGCAGCCGTTTGACGTTCCACGTGTGGAAGAACTCGTGGCTGACCAGCCCGAGCCAACCTTGGTAACGTTCGGGTACGCGCGACCGCCACCGGCTGGTCATCATCAGCGTCGAGTTCGAGTGTTCGAGCCCGCCGCCCGATTCGGTGATCAGGTTCAAGAAGACGTACTTTTCGTAGGGAAGCTCACCCCACAAGCGAAGGTTCTCGTCGACGATCTTCTTCACGTCGTCGACCGAGCGCGCGCCTTCCCAGATTCCGCCTTCGCCCAGGTTGGCGAGCACATGCGGCTTGCCGCCTACTTCGAATTCGTAGATCGCTGGATTGCCTATGAGAATCGGTGAGTCGACGAGTTGGTCGTAGCTTTCCGCCTGGTAGCGATGCCCGGCGTCACCGACGCGCGGAAGTCCGGTGACGCTTTGCTTCCAGCCGGCGGCTGGATCGATGGTCACTTGGTGGGGGCGGGCGCGGTCGTCGAGAAGAGTCACGAACGTGGGCGCCCCGTTGAGAATGGCGAAGTCCGCTTCGACCCAATTGGTGCGTACCGACATCTCGCGACAGTAGACGCGGTAGACGACGATGACTCGTTCATCGCGAGGGATGTCAGTGAGGGGAATCGTCCATCGATTCTTGGCGGTCTTCACGATCGAGAGCGACTTGTCGTCACTGGCGAGTTTCGCGGAGACATCTTCGACGTGACGCGCGAACTCACGAATCAGGTACGACCCGGGAGTCCACGTGGCCAGGCGCAAGTCGACGGACTTGCTCGTCGGCGGTAGGTCCGCGGTTGGAAGCGACACTTCGACTTCGACGTAGTGTGTATGCGGCTCCGGGAACCGGAGCACGTACTGCACTGGCTGAAGGGTGTTGGTGTCGTCGTTCGGACTGGCCGAGGCACGAGCGGTGTCACCCAGTGGCGCCCAGCCTGCAGCAAGCAGGCCGACGAGCAGGAGCGCGGCGACGGGGAGAGCGTTCGAGCGGCGGGATCGCGGGGTCATGACGGGACCACTTCTCTTCGGGGGTAGCCCTCAGAATAGCCCAGCCGCGCGACACGAAAAAGCCCGGTTGGCAGGAGAGCTGCCAACCGGGCGTTTTCGTGTCGTTCGCGGCTGCGCTTCGGGCCTCGCTGGCGTTAGCCCGGGCTTGGTCCGGGCAAAGTCCGGGCGTTAGTCCGGGCTAGGTGTTCGTTCAGGTCTTGGGACGTGAATCACTGGAGCTGAACCGCAAGGCTGTGTGTTGGTCACCGGATGAGGCGCCTGCACGGCGTTCTTGCGGGGCGCATCGTGGCGTGGCTCGAACACTCGCCCGGACTCTTCATCAGGCGAAGCCGCGCAGGCTGCGCTTCCCGCGAATCTCTGCGTTACTCCTTCTTGAAGACCACTCTAGTACGCCTTGGCGAACATCACTCGGCGCTTGCTCGGCTCGCCGCTGAAGACGCACTTGCCGTCTTCCATGTCGTCGTCGAGCGGGATGCAGCGAATGGTCGCCTTGGTTTCCTTCTGGATCTTCTCTTCGGTCGCGGTGGTGCCGTCCCAGTGGGCGTAGAGGAAGCCGCCGGCGTCGAGTCGTTCTTTGAACTCGTCCCAGCTGTCCACGCGATGCGTGTTTGCCTTGCGGAACTCGACGGCGCGATCGAAAAGACCTTGTTGCGCTGCCTCGAGGATCGCCGGCAGTTTCGCGGCCAAGCTATCGGCTTTTTCTTGCTGCTTCTCGCCGCTGTGTCGAAAGCCGACCCGAACTTCGCCCGCGGCGAGATCCTTGGGACCCATTTCGATGCGAACCGGCACGCCCTTGAGTTCCCACTCCGCGAACTTCCAACCGGGGCGTTGATCACGATCGTCGAGGTGGGTGCGAATCCCGGCGGCGCGAAGCTCGGCGATGAGCTTGGTGCAAGCGTCCATGACCGGCACCTTCTCATCGTCTTTGCGGAAGATCGGCACCACCACCGCTTGAATTGGCGCCAGCCGCGGCGGAAGAATCAACCCGGCGTCGTCCCCGTGCGCCATGACCAACGCTCCGATGAGTCGTGTCGACACACCCCAACTCGTCGCCCAGACGTACTCCGCGACGCCTTCCTTGGTCTGGTACTTCACGTCGAACGCCTTGGCGAAGTTCTGGCCCAGGTTGTGGCTGGTCCCCGCCTGCAGCGCCTTCTTGTCTCCCATGAGCGCTTCGATGCAGTACGTGTTGACGGCGCCCGCGAATCGCTCGCGGTCGGTCTTCACGCCGGTCAACACCGGGATCGCCATGTAGTCTTCGGCGAAGGTGCGGTAGACCTCGAGCATGCGAAGCGTCTCTTCTTGCGCTTCTTCGGCGGTCGCGTGTGCCGTGTGCCCTTCTTGCCAAAGGAACTCGGTCGTGCGCAGGAAGAGGCGAGTCCGCATCTCCCAGCGCATGACGTTGGCCCACTGGTTGATCAACAGCGGCAAGTCGCGATGGCTCTGAATCCACCGGCGGAACGTGTCCCAGATGATCGTCTCGGACGTCGGGCGAATGACGTACGGCTCTTCGAGCTTCTTGCCACCGGCGTGCGTCACGACCGCGAGTTCGGGCGAGAACCCCTCGACGTGTTCCGCTTCTTTTTTCATGAAGCTCTCGGGGATCAGAAGCGGAAAATATGCGTTCTGATGTCCCGTCGCCTTGAACATGTCGTCGAGCTGGCGCTGGATGGCTTCCCACAATCCGTAGCCGTATGGCTTGATGATCATGCTGCCCTTGACCGGCGCGTGCTCGGCCAGGTCTGCGCGTTGCACCACTTCGGTGTACCAGCGGGGGTAATCGTCGGATTGTTTGGTCAGCTTCTCGGCCACGGGTCGTCTCCTCTGAGCCAGCGTGGAAGGCCGGCGCGGTTGGCACCGGCGTCGTGTCATCGGCGTCCGTATCACCGGGGGCGCGTCGAGGTTTTTCGCGACGCGGTAGTCGGTGACGGGCCCGGGAAGTTAGCAGAAGCCTCAGGTTCCAGCAACGCACGGGATTTGAACGATTCTTCGTCATCGCCGACCGTCGCTGGACTTCGCGGCAACCGTCGACGAGGATGGCCGGCAATTGCCACCGAATAGCTGCACTGTTTCGATCCTGGGAGGTCGCATGCGTCGACTCTGTTTGTTCATAGCCCTTGTCTCCTTCGGACTCTCCAGCGCCGGCGTCGCCCGGGCCGGGAATCCGGCGGATCTTTTCCCTGATGACTGCCTTCTGTTTATCGGATCTCCCGGGCTGAAGGCTTCCGAGTCGGATATCGCTTCGACGCCGTTCGGAAAGCTGCTCGCGGAGCCCCGCATGGTCCGGCTGTGCGAGAAGATCGACGAGGCCGTGCAGAAGGTCACGGCGATGGCCATGGGTGAGGGCCCGGCCGAACTCGGACACGCGTTGAGTGTCATCGAGAAACTGGTGGAGGCGCCACTCGGTATCGGCGTCATGGAGTTCGATCCGCTCGCACAATCGGTCCAAGCCGCGCTCGTGATCGAGGCGGGGGCTGAGGGGGCGGCGGAGTTGCTGGAACTCATGGACGGCCTGGCTGGCGCGATGGGGCGCAACGCCGACGAAGACACGGTCAATGTCTCGGGCTATCAGTTGCACCGCGTGGCGATTCCCGACGCTCCGTTCGAACTCGTTTACGCTGCGGTGGGTGACCGGTTCATCGCGGGCCTCGGCGTAGAGTCGATGACTCGAATCTTGGTCCGCCTCGACGGGAAGGGCGCCAAGCCGCTCAGCAAGAGTGCGGCGTTCGCGGCGGCTCGCCGTCGGGTTCTCCCCGGCAACTCAGAGGGTTACTCCTCTATTGTCATCAACGTTCCGCGAGTTCTTTCGATCGTGGAGCGCGTCGCACTCGAGCAGGGTGACGGCCCCGAAGTCGAAGCGATCAGCCGATTCTTCTCCGAGTCCGGAATCAAACGTCTCGGTCCGTGGTGCTTCCTCAGCGGTATCGCCAACCAAGCCTTTCAATCCGGTTGTTACATGCCGATCGACAACTTTTCGCCGTCGACCACCCGTGTGACTGACGCCGAGTTGATGATGGTGCCGCGCGACACGCTGTTCTTCTCGTCGAACGAGTGCGACCTTCTCGAGATGTTCGAGTGGGTACGGGATACCGCGTTCGCAGTGGCGCCCGATCAACAGCCGCGACTCGAGCAACAGCTCGGTTCGGTCGAAGCGTTTCTGGGATCGTCGATCGAAGAGTTCTGCCGTGGCTTTGGCAAGCGAATGCTCATCTTCGAAGATCCGGCCATGCGCGGAGTCATTCCCGGCGTGGTCATCGCGATCAAGCCGACCGACCCGGCGCCGATTCGTCGTGTTCTCGCCAGCTTGACCGCGATGGCTGGTCTCGCCGCCGGAACGCAAGACGCGTCCGTGCGCCTTGCCACCACCGATGTCGGCGAGCACCGCATCCAGTACGTCGACATTCGCGGCGTGCCCGCACCGGTGGCGCCTGCGTGGGTCGAATTCAATGGGTACATGTTGTTCGCCGCGCACCCCGCCAACTTGGAGGAGACGATCCTGCGGGTCGAAGCGGGCGGCGCGTCCATCTTGGAGAATCCGGACTTCATCACGCGACGCCAGGTGGTTCCGGTCCAAGCGTGTGGTCTGAGCTACTTCGATTCTCCGCGTATTCTCGGTTACGCGTACCCGACGCTCCTGTCGGTCGCGCAGGCCGCAATAGGCATGGGGAACCACCTCGGTATTCACGTGGACGCGTCGTACTTGCCGCCACCGAGGTTCTTCGCCAAGTACATGTCGCCGGACATTTGGTTCTCGGTTCGGGAAAAGGGCGGAGCGTGGAGCGTTTCGAACGCGAGCACTCCGATCTCGAGCGCGATGATGATCGCCGCCGGAGCCGGATTCGCGGCGGGTAGTCTCGGACCGTGGGTCGTGCTGGGTAGCGCCGACGTGGCACCGCTGGAAGTGATGCCGCATGCGGCTGAGACACGTCCGATTGAGCCGACGCCGGCGGAGACGCTTCGGGCGGTGAGGCAGCTCACTATCCTCAGTCAGGTCTATGCGGATCGCCATGACAAGACGTTCCCGATCTCCGTCGATCAGCTCTACGACTATCACGAAGAGCACGTTTCCGACTCCGTGGCCGGCGCGTTTCCGCCTCGCGATCGTGCGGTGCTGCGATTCGGCATGCGACCGTCGAAGACTCTGACGACCGCGGCCGCGGGTACCGTCTTGGTCTGGCAGATCATGCCCGACCCAGACGGCAAGGTGGCAGTCGGGTTCGTCACCGGCGAGTGCCGGCGCATGCCGCTCGACGATCTCCTGCAGTCGTTGCGAGCGCAACGTCAGTGAGCGTTATCGAACAGCTGCGTTGGGAGGGAGACCTCGACGGTCTCCTTCACATCACACGCAGGAGCGGCGATCTCGCCGAAGATCTATCATTCGATCGTCCCGGCGATGTCGTCGCGACATGCACCGGGGCGACGTTCCCATCGGAAGAGCTACGCGCCGCGCTCTCGTTCTACGGGGTCGTACTGGCGAGTCGTGGCGTTCCCGAAGTGACCTTCGTTCGACCGATCGTCGCAAAGACCGTGAAGTTCATGGCGACCATCGACATGAGTTCGGTGATCCTCATGCGCGAGCTGAGCCGGCTGAAAACCGTCGTCGAAACGTCAGACCTCGAGGGCACCGCCCTCCGCCAACTCATCCTCGAAGAAGCCCGCGCGATGCATGATCGAACGCAACAGTGACCGGCACAGGTCGTCCGGGGCGGTTCAGAGTGACTGTCACTGTTGTTGTGCGAGGTGGGCTAGGGTTTGGAGGGCATGCTCGATGGGGGGTCCCCAGGTGAGGGCGCAGTTGAGCCGGATGAAGTTCCGGTAGCGGCCGGTGGGTGAGAAGACTGGGCCCGGGAGGACGCTGACGCCGGCTTGGGCTGCTTGTTCTCTGAGGAGCATCGAGTCGACGTGTTCTGGGAGTTCGACCCAGAGTACGTGGCCGCCGGCGGGGCGCGTGGCTCGGGTGCCGGCCGGAAACACGTCGCCGACCACGTGGATCATTCGGTCCATCAGTTCGCGGTACGTGCGTCGCAGGGAGCGCAGGTGTCGATCGAAGCCGCCGTGTTCGAGGTACTGGGCGATTGCCATTTGCGTGCACGACGGTGTGGCGATGAACGAGCTGAACTTGAGACGCTTGACGCGATCGAGGTATCTTCCCGGCGCGGCCCAGCCGACCCGGAATCCGGGGGCGAGCGTTTTCGAAAACGAAGAGCAATACAGCACGCGGTCGTCGGGGTCGAACGCCTTCACGGCGCGTGGACGTTCGTTTCCGAAGGGGAGATCTCCGTAGGCGTCGTCTTCGACTAGCGGGATGTCGTGGGTGTTGAGTAGCTCGACGAGTTGACGCTTCTTGTCGTCGGGCATGCAGTGGCCAAGAGGATTGCCGTGATTCGGGACCAGCGCGCACGCGGCCACTCTTTGACGCGATACGATTTTCTCGAGTTCGTCGAGGTCGATGCCCTCTTCGGGACAGGTAGCGACTTCGATGGCGCGCAGGTGGAGCGCGTCGATCGCTTCGAGCAATCCGTAGTATGTCGGGGACTCCACCGCGACCGTGTCTCCTGGTTTCGTGACCGCGCGCAAGCAAAGTTGGATAGCAGCCGTCGCCCCGGCGGTCGTCACGATCGCATCCGGTGACACCGAACAGCCCGCCTCGAGCATGCGACGCGCAATCATCACGCGAAGTTCCTCCACGCCCGAGATCGAGTCGTACTCGTGACTCAACGTCGGGTGTTCACGGATGACTCGACCCAGAAAGCGATTCAGCCGCGCCACCGGGAGATAGTCCAGGCATGGATTGGCTGAGCCGAGTGCCACGAGGTTCGGATCGGTCGCGCTCTCCGTGATGTTGAGTATCAGGTCCGAGGAATCGATGGGCACTGTGCGTCGCCCACTCTTCGAACGCGCCGGAATCTCCGGGACCGGCCCCCTCGGTCGCACGAAGTACCCGGACTGTGGGCGCGCTTCGACCACCCGTTGGCTCTCGAGTAATCGGTACGCCTCGAGCACGGTGCTGATACTCACCGACAGCTGCCGCGACAGCGCTCGTACCGACGGAACTCGGTCGCCCGGAGCAAACGTTCCCGCGTCGATCATGGCCAACACGCGGCTGGCGACGTCGCGGTAGAGGGGGATGCGATCGGAGGTCGGCACAGTTTGGGCCCATTTCGACAGGTACAGTGTCCAGTTAGTATCAACTGTTATGTACACAATACCGATTGTTTGAATCTGTTGGCAAGGATCGTTTCGTGAGACGATCCCCACCATGAATTCGACGAACCCACCGTCCCGCCTCGCCGTCGTCATGGCGTTCGCCGCGGTCTACATCATCTGGGGCTCGACCTACCTCGCGATCCGATTTGGGATCGAGACGCTGCCTCCGTTCATGCTCGGCGCCATTCGCTTCGCCGTAGCCGGCGTCGTGCTCTATGGGTACGCGCGCTGGCGCGGTGCCCCGGCCCCGACGCGCACCCAGTGGATGCAAACCGCATGGATCGGCACCCTGATGTTGTGCGGCGGAAACGGGCTCGTCTGTTGGGCGGAATCGCACGTCCCCTCCGGTACCGCCGCGCTCCTCATCGCGTTGGTTCCCGTCTTCATGGTGTTGCTGGATGTTGCGTGGGTTCGACGGTCGCGGCTCAACTTGATGACCGTGATCGGGATCACCTGTGGCTTCGCCGGCGTAGCGCTATTGGTCACTGGCAACGGGGCGAGTGGTGAACGGATCCACGGCTGGGGTGCGCTCGCCTTGGTCGGAGCGTCACTGTCGTGGTCGATCGGCTCTCTACATTCTCGAGAGTGTGACTTGCCGAGTTCGCCAACCCTGACGACCGCCATGGAGATGATCGGCGGTTCCATTGCGCTCGCGTTGGTCGGCGGTGGTCTCGGCGAGTGGGGAGAGATCGATCCGCAGCACGTCTCGGCGTCCTCGATCTTGTCGTTGGTTTATCTCATCCTATTCGGGTCGATCGTCGCCCTGACCGCGTACGTGTGGCTGTTGCGAAACGTCTCGGCGGCGAGCGTTTCAACCTACGCTTTCGTCAACCCGGTGGTCGCGCTTTTTCTCGGTTGGCTGTTCGCGAACGAGACCATTCATTCGACCACGATCGTGGCCGGGGGGGCGATCATCGTGGGAGTCATCATGATTCATCGCGCTCGCCACGGACGCGCTCTCGAAGTCAGGGAGCCGGCGGTCCCGTGCGACGCATCACCACCAACCGAATCTGTCCTGAGCCGATCGAAGTAGTGGTCGGGGGAACGAGAATCCCCCCGGTCGGAGGACCTGGCCCCTGTGTTCGCCGCGTGGCGGACCGCGATGGGTGTGAATCTCGGCCGTCGAATCCCACTCGACGACGACGGGGCTCCACCCTGGGGTCAGGTCCCCGGTCGTGTCGTGATCTCGAAGGTTGGGTGGGAAATCGCAGCCAGGACGGCGCGTTGGCGCATGCGCGCAGCGGCTCGTGCGGTGAACGTTGAGCCTGACGGAACTGCAGCCAGCAACTCAGTCGGGTGAGTCTGTCGTGGTGGGGTCTTTGCGTCGTTCACTGAACGCGATGATAATGAGCACCGCGCCGAGCAGGTCCATCGGTATTCCGATCCCGGCATACACGAGCGCGCTGGCGCTTTTTTCGGCGAGCTGCTGTGGCGTGCCCGGCTCTCCCGTGGCATGTTCCAGTTGGGCTTGCGAGAATTTGAACGCGCCCAAACCGAGGAGAATGGTGCCGATCGTGATGAGTGCGAGTCCAAGACCTTTCATACCGAGATCTTCGTTGCTCGAGTCCGCGAAGGCAAGGCGTCTCCCAGTCACGGTGCGTCCAGTCACGGTGCTGGCAGCCACAGTGCTGGGACTCCTCTTGTGCGTATCGTGTGTTTCATCTCCCCAGCGAGAGGAGGCTCGGGTGCGCTCAGGGCTCTGGCGCGTCGAGATATCGGTCGGCGCGGATCACGACCGGCGACTGCCGTTCTATCTCGAACTCCGAGATCTCGACTCCGGAGTCGAACCCGATCGACTGTCCGAGATCTCTGCCGTGGTCCACAACCCGCCCGAGACCATTGTGGTGCCGGTGGCGACGCGCGCCGGGGACTCCGTTGTTCTGCGTTTCCCACACTACGATTCGTCGTTGACTCTCACTGTCGACGACGGAGGGCGCGTCGCCGGAACATTCAAGAAGCGTCGCGGAGCAGAGCTGTGGCAGGAACTTCCGGTGACAGCGACACGCGTCGAGAGCGGGCGCCTACCAACCACCGAAGACATCTCGTCCTTCGCTCCCTACTTGGGATCGTGGGAGGTCGACTTCGCCTCTGATGATGAAATCGCGATAGCGGTGTTCCGTGAGGACGATGGTCGTCCCTGGGCTACGATCATGACCACGACGGGCGACTATCGGTATCTATCGGCTGAGCTCGGCGATGGAGTCGTGAAGTTGTCTTGTTTCGACGGGGCCCACTTGTTCCTGTTCCGCAGCTCGATCGATGAGTACGGCGGCATGATCGGGGACTTCTGGTCGGGCGACAACTGGCACGAGTCGTACACCGCGATGCGCTCCGATCGATCGGCGATGCCGGACGCCTTCGCTCTGACTCGTTGGGAAGAGTCCGCGCAGTTGTCTGAGCTGATCTTTCCCGATCTCGAGGGTACGCCGCGGGCACTCGACGATCCGCTCTTTCAAGGTGAGGCGAGGATCCTCCACGTGTTCGGTTCATGGTGTCCCAATTGCCATGATGCGGCCGAGTACCTCACTGAGCTCGAAGCGAAGTATGGTTCCCGCGGGTTGTCGATCGTCGGACTTGCGTTCGAACTGACCGGCGACTTCGATCGCGACGCCGAGCAAGTACGCCACTACCTGACTCGTCATGGTAGCAACTACCCTGTCTTGATCGCCGGTCTCGCCGACAAAGATGAAGCGACGAAGTCGTTCCCGGCGCTCGATCGCGTTCGATCGTATCCAACGACCATCTTCATGTCGAAAAGCGGCCAGGTGCGCGCGGTTCATACCGGGTTCTCCGGTCCGGCGACCGGGGCCAAGCACATCGAACTCCGTGAGCGGTTCGAAGAAATCATCGAAGGCCTTCTCGAGTCCGACTGACGAACTGCTTGAGTCCCAACACGGAAGAGTGCCACGTAACGAAACAAGGGGCTTCGTGAGAAGCCCCTTGTTCCAAGTTCGTTGTCTATCGCGCCGTCAGGTCTTACGCGACTTGCTCGGTGCAGTCTTCGACCTCGAGCTGCGAGGCGTCCGAGAAACCCGGAACTTCGACACCCTTCTTGATGAACGTCGTCTTGGTGGGGCCGGCGGAGAGGGGGTACTCCACCTCGGACTTCGCCTGTGCGTCGGCTTCGATGATCAAGCCACGCAAGGCGCGGTTGAGACCGCATTCGTCGGACGGTTTGGTTTCGATCCAAGCCTCGTTCGATCCCCACGGTTGGAACCAAGCGCGTGATCCGGCGCGGACGACGCGGAACGCCGGACGCGTCTCCAGGAACCGCACCTTGATCACGAGACCGTACTCGCGGACCCAGCGTTCCTGTACTTCGAGCGCCGCATGCAGCAGTCGCCAGTGATCCTCTGGGCTGCGTCCCAAGCGAGCGATCGCTACTTCGGCCGTCGAACGACCGCGCGTTTCGTAGTCAATCGTTCCGCTTCGCGGCGGCAACAGCAGCATGTGGATACGCGCACCGCGCAGGTCGGGGTGCGGCGCCTCTAGGGCGGGGCGTGCGTTGTGGGAGAGCGCTCGGAGCAGGTCGAGCCCGTCACTACAGACGATCTCGAGTTCGTGACCGGCGCGAACCGATTCGAGGATCGAGTTCTTGAACGCCGCCGGATCTTTGTCCAGGTGCACCGAGCTCACGCCGAGTTTCGAGAGAGCACGCGCCGGACGAAGCGCTTTGAAAGCGGCCAAGACTTCGCGAACGAGTGCGAGCGCGGCGAAGCCCATGAGGATTCCGGCGCACAACGCTACGGACAAGACCAGAAGACTCGCTGTCTCGACCAACTCGAGAAAGCCGTAGCACGTTGCGAACTGCACCGTGAACATGACGGCCCCGCTGAACGCGTGCCGAGTCGACAAGCGGACCGGCTGTGCGAACGCCGATGGGGTTGGGGTTGGAGAAAATGGTTCCGGAAGAGGCGCGTACCCTGACCGGCTCAAGCGTGGCAGCCGCTCGAGTGGAAGGCGTTGTGCGAGGCGATAACGCTCCGCAAGGTAGGGGGCAGCGGCCGCCACGAGGGGGGCGATGAGGAACAATGAGGCGGAGAGCAACTCAGTCACGAGTACGACGCCTTTCCGGAACGTGCGAGATCGTTGCCGACCCCGCGAGGTAGAAGTGGGTTAGTGGGCAATATGTGTCGAAGCAAGTGACAGACCCGGTCTCATCTCGGCGTTCGGTAGAGTCGCCCGAGGGTCAGTAACTCGAGTTGGCGTATTGACTAGGTGGACACTAGCGACGCAGCGTGTCGCATCGCGCGGCGGACACTTCGCGTCGTCGGCCGGTAAATGTTCCCGGGGCGACTTGCCCGCGTGAGGTCTTTCAGACCTCGAATCGCCGAAGCCGAGTGGCTGATATCCCGGATGGCGTTGAAACCGAAACCGCGTGCGTGCTTCAGGTCACCCGCGTCAATCGCAACGCGGTGACTTTTCGTTGTTGATTTCGCGATCGACGCTTGTGTATTTGCCCCGGGCACAAATCCTGATCGCGCTCCGTTCAGCGATACAATCAGCCCATTGCGGGCTCTGTCCATTTCACACGTTCGACACCGCGGCGCGGTGTTCGAGGGGCTCGCTCTTGTCGAAACCCAAGGTGCGTCATGTATCGTTCGTTGATTCTTCTCTGCGGGACACTTGCTTGGTTGGCGTTCGAACCGGCGACGGTCGACGCTCAAGTCGGCGACGACCTCGTCCTCTTTGACTTGCACGAAGCGGGTACCGTCTACGACCCCAGCGACGGGACCGTCGTTCGATACCTCACTGGAACTGAATCCGCACTCTTCTTCGAAGCGCGTAACGCGTTCGGACTGCCGCTCGGCGAGATTCGTCGCGCGCCGGACTTGTCGGCGGCTCCACCCCTCGTCACGGCGGCGGCGGACGTGATCGACTTCTTCGAAGCCGACGGAGTGACTCCGATCGCAGGATCCCTGTTTCACCCGGTGGTCTGTTCGATCGCACCCGATACGTTGGGCATGTACGCAATCGATGCGCTACCCGACGGTGTGCACATGTTCTTTAGGTCGACCGATGGCGGGCAGAGCTGGGTGCTCGCAGGAATGCCGATCCTCCCCTTGAGTGGAGGCGGATCCGGAATCCTGGCGGCCGTTCGGGTACCGAACATTCTGCACGTCGATGGTTTCGAGATTCGCGTGTACTACCAAACCGGCGGCGGAGCGATTCGCTTTCTGCGATCGTCGATCCTTGCGGTTGGATTGGAGAAGTACACGTTCCTCGATACCAGTACCGACGCCGCGGTGCTCGACGCTAGCGAAGCGGGTCCGTCGGGCTTCTCGCCGACCGGCGCCGTGGTGCCCTTGTCGACGGGGGCGTTCGGCATGTTCTTCGTCCCGCAAACCGACGATTACATCGGATTCGCCGAGTCGGACGGGGGGTTACTCAACTGGACGGTAACCCGAGGCGCCGACAATCCGATCGTGTCGACCTCGGCCAATGCCGCCGCTCCGGATCCGGCCCGACCGGAGATCAAAGAGATCGCCGTGCTCGAGGGATCGTTTGGGTGGGACCTCTACTTCGACGGCGCGGCGCCCGGTGGACCGCTTCTCAACCGCGCGGTTGGTCGCTTCTCCATTGTCGAGTCGTCGACGGTGGAGTTCGTTCGCGGCGACAGTAACGGCGACGGCGCGTTGGGGATCGCCGACGCGATCTTCGCTCTGAGCTTCTTGTTCTCCGGCGGACCTTCGCTGTGTCACGACGCCCTCGACACCGACGATTCGGGCGCGCTCGATCTCGCCGACCCGATCAACCTCTTGGGTTATCTGTTCAGCATGGGGCCGGCGCCGACGCTGCCGTTTCCCGACTGTGGTACGGACCCCACGGCTGACACTCTCGATTGTCTCGCCCGCGGTTGCTCGGCACCGTAGTCACCCGTAGTGCGCCCGATAGATCTTCCCGGGCGCGTCGATCACCGCGCATGAGTTCGGTCCGTCGGGGATCACGCCCACGGGTTGCCGCCACGGTCCCGCGATTCGCCGTCGCTCGGTGACGCGACGGTGTCCGGTGTCGTAGGCGATGAGTTCCCCGGACGCCGCAGAGAGCAACGTCTCGTCCACGCGGTAGTGGATCACGGGCGACGTTTGTCCCGACGCAAACGGATGCAGGTGTAGTCCGGATGGAGTGCTGAAGCACACCACCCCTCCCTGCGGCAACGAGACCGCTAGCTTCGTCTCATGACCGATGCGTGGACACGACATATCGCGCGCGACGTCGAAGAGCGCGGTCGCGTCGTGACACTCGCCCGCGCGAATTTGCAAAAGGGTCGAGCCAAGGGTGACGAATGTGTCAGCGTCTCGCGCTTGAACTCTTACCGAGCCGTGGCCGCTTGCGTGAAGCTTGCCTCCCGGGATTTTCGGGATCTCGACCGTGTGCAGGTGATCACCGTTGGGAGCGCTGGTCCTGACACTGGTTTGCTTCTCGCTGGCCCAGACCGTCGCCAAGTTGCCATCATCGAAGTACGAGGCGGCGCGCGTCACCGAGGCGGAGAATCCGGGTGGGGACCCCACCGTCAGCGGTTCGTCGAAGCCGTCGTTGACTGTGAACTTTCGCACGGCGAGGGCGCTTGTTCCTTCCAACGCCAGCACGACGGGAAGAGCGGCGAAGGCGGCGTCCGGTGGTGGAGCGGCGACGAGAATCGGTGCTCGACTCGCGTCGTTCCAAGTGACGGTCTGCCACGAGCCAGGATCGGCGGCGGGTCCGCGGAGATGGAACCGGGTAGCAATGACTTCGGCACCACGCCGTCCGACGGCGAGGAAGCCACTGCCGAGCAGAACGATGCTCTGCCATTCGGCGATTCGCAACCGACCGAACTCTTCGATCATCTCTCGGCGCTTGATGGGTTGCGCACGATTCGGAGTCCGCCGCGGGCGTTCGTTGTTGAAGCGGGTGCAATCGCGCCCGAGCAGGCGATCGTCGGGCCGAAGGGCGTTCAACTGCGCGACGATCGCCCGTGTTCCAGGCTCACGTCGATCGGGATCGGCCCGCAATGCCCGCGCGATTAGGTGGTGAGCGGTTTCGGTCAACTCGAGTTGCACCGAACGCGCCGGATAGTCGTGCACCACTTCGGTGATCGCGGCGACGATCGCTTCGCGACGGCGATGGTCTTGGTGTGTGGGGTCGTCACTGCGCCCCGTGTCGCGCACCGAGCGTTGATCGTCGCGCGTGCGACGCTGGCCCAACTGAGTCTGGCGCAGGTCACGAGCGAGAGCCGTCGCTCGGTGGTGCCCGTCGTGCTTCCCGTAGAGACCGAGTAGCGCCGTCAGCAGTTGCTGGGAATTCGGCGCGTCGTTCCACATTTCCTCGTAGAGCGCCATAGCTTCATCGGGCGCATCCAGCTTCTCGACCAGCGTCTCGCCGGCGAGGAGCCATTGCGACTGTTGACGGTATGCGTCGACCGCTTGACGCCAGTGGGTGCGGGCATCGTCGGGTCGACCAAGCTCTTGGCAGAGTTTTGCGGCAAGGTCGTGGCAGCCGTGCTCGACGTAGATTGTCAACGCGTCGGCGTATAGGCCTGCCTCCGCCAAGCAATCTGCCGCGACCAGGGGTTGATCCAATCGTTCTCGATAGAGCGCGGCCGCCTCGCGAAGGTGCCCCCCTTGCCTCAACACGTTTGCCGCCGTGACCAAGTCGCCGAGCAGATGCGCGTGAATGTAGGCTGCTCGGCGGTGCCGCTCTGCGCCGACTTCCGAGTTGGCCAGTCGGGTGTACTCGGTTCGCAACCGGTGCGTCAGTTCGGGCGGCATGCTCCACGGGCTCGCTGGCCGGCCGCCCGCAAGCCGATCCAGATCGAAGTCGACATCGTTTGGCGAGAGGCGGTGTCCGGCTCGCGCTAAGCCCCGTGCGTCGAGGGCGTCGATGGGCAGGGCGAAGCGCAGTCCGCGTTCGGAGTCGTGCTTCAGCCAATGCAAGAGACGGTGGACCTCGCGAAAGCGTCGCTGTTGAAGCTCGTCCTCGCGCGCGTCGACCTTGCGGGTAGCCCAGCTCTCGAGCCGATCGACCCACGTCTCCTTGCTCGCCGTACGCGGAACCTTCGAGGTCAACCACGACGCCAGTTTGGCCAGCCGCACTTGCGTCCACGATTGCGCGTTTTTGGCGGTGCTCGTCGACTCGTCGGGCGCTTCGTCCAGCTCATCGAGGTCCAGATCTCCGACCGCTTCGCGCCCCGGCTCGAAGACGTCGTCGGCGTCGATTCGAGACTCCGGCTCGATGGCGAGTAGACGCGACGACAGGCGCACCCCCGGTTGTGCGTGCGTCCACGATTGTCCCAGCCGACTGGGCCGCTCGAAGAGATCGCTCACGGAAAGGTGTTGCGCTTGGGTGAAGGCGGTCCAGCCGAGCCGCGGACGAAACAGGTAAGCGGTGATGGACAGATCGACTCGACCATCCGGGGCGGGAATCCCGCCGCTCAGTTCAGTCCGGGTGAATGGGGGAGTGACGTCGCATTCGATCGGCACGTAAAGGCGGTCGGCGACGCAGGTGTAGCGTTGCGCACGGGTCTCGGTCGGAACGTCGAACCCGCGGGGCAAAATGGCAAGCGCACCCGCGGCGGTCCCGTCCTCTTCTGCGACGAGTAACACTTTCAACTCGAGGAGCGGAACGTCCCAGCGATCGATCTCGACTAGCCACGACGTGGTGTCGCTGCCGTTGAGCCAGAGGGCGTGCGTTTGCGCCTGCGTTCCGATCGCGGGGCGGGGCGTGATGGATCCGTTGGCTACCATGCTGTGTTCACGAACATTTGGATGAGATCGAGCATCCGTTCCGGGTCGTCCGCTTTCTCGGAGTCGATCGTGAATTGCTCCCCGACGGTGACTCCGTCGTCGGTCCATCCTCCGAAGAGTGGGCTGTTGCACGACAGACTAGACTGCAGTGCAACGGTGACTTCGTGACCGCTCACCGATCCTTCCAAATGGAGGAGCCCTCGGTGGTCGAGCCAGGCGGTGTTGCCAACCCCGAACTCCGCCTTCTTGAGCGCCACTCGGCCGTTGGGAATATCCCCGCACGGTTCGAAGTCGGCGTAGGACGCGTTTGGGAAGTCGCTTGCTGGCTGCCCACCTTGGTAGTCGGGCCGGTTAACAACGTGAACGAGGCCGCTTGCGTCGACGAGTAGCAACTCCCCGTTGGGAGTGGTCCCGATCCGGTAGAACTTCTTCCTAAAGACTCTCGGTGGATTGGAGTATCGGTACAGCTCGGGGTCGAGCGCGGCCGTGAGCTCTTCGCGGAATCCTGAAACGACCTGCGTGCGGCCGGTCTCTAGATCGAGCACCTCGGCGGGTACACGGTTGGTGGCCACGCGAGCGCCGTCTCGAGCGATCCACGTTACCCTCCACGGGGCGTTGATCTCGCGCGGCCCCAGTTGCGGATCGAGTTGCTGCATCGTGCCGTTCGAGCGGACGACCCACGGCCAATCGCTGTCAGCGCTATCGAATGCCGTCGTGATGTCACCGGCGTCGATGGTCCCGACTTCCGAGATCCAGCCGGTGGTGATCGATCCGTCCGTCATCTTGCCGAGCGTTCCCGCTTCGGTCTCGAAGTACATCGCATGGGGGAACGGGGCAGGCTTGAGCGCGTCGCCCACGGGGTAACTCGCGAGCGGTTCGGTCGCGTTGATGTCGAACACATGCAGGCGGCGTCCCTGGCCCGAGGTCAGTACGCCGAAGTGGCGTCGCAATCGGAACTCGGCCGCGATCACCGAATGGGGCGCGCGGTACGAGTGCGATCGTGTTTCGTTCGTCGCGAGATCGTGCACGAGGACTTTGATTTCCTTGCGATCGTGAACGATGACCCGCACTTCGTTGTGACGCAGGCTCAACCAGAGCAGATCACCCCGGGGAACCGAATGGCTGAGTTCGATCGCGCCGACTCCGGGTTGATCGACGTGAAGGAGTCGACCGTCTTTCGTGATAGCGAACGCGCCGCGACTCGTCGCAATCGAACGCGCCCACGGCAACGGAGTCGGGATTCGGATCGGTAGTCGGTCGAGCCGTAGGATCTTTGGATAGTGAATCGCATGGGTCTCATCGATCAGCGGTGGCGAGGTGAGCGGTGGCGTGGGGGGCGTGCTCTCCGGAGGATCGAGGATTCGGCTCAAGTCGAGTTCGGCCGAACAGAGGGGTACCGGGCGACGCGCCGTCGCGCTGGCCCCGGAACCGAGTCGCAGCAGCCGGTAGCGCCCGCTCTCGTGAACCGTTGCCACCAGCGCTCCTGCCGGCAAGCTCGACATCGCAGCACGGAACTCGGCACTCTCGAGGCTGTGTTCGTGAACTACGATGATCGGCTCTTCATCGTCGTCGATGGATCGCGCGAACGACGGCAGCGTCTCCGTCGCGTCGAGCGTCGTCTCGAGGGCGGCAAGGTGCGCGACTAGACCCTGGCGCGTGTGAAGCGTGACCGCCGTTCGATTCACTCCTGCGCGTTCGACCACGACATCGGGTGTCTCTCGCGCTTCGGCGACGAGCGCCAACCCGACCGCCGCGGCGAAGACACGCGGGACGCCCCACAGTCGCAATCCACTGTCGATCAGGATACGACGTGCACGCGGTGGGTCGCGCGGCGGAGCTTCGCGCCGGAGGTACAACGCTTCGCCCAGGGCGAGGCGGATCGAGAGCGTATCGATGTCGTTAGCAAGTTCGCTGATGAGAAGGCGTTCGACCGGGCCGCGATTGGAGATGTCCGAGACCCCACCGGTCGGTAACTCGTCGCTCTCGATGGGGTGCCGCGGGATCGACGTCGCCGCGAGGATGTCGTTGACCAGTCGTGCGAATCCGGTGTGCTTCGGATCTGCGGATAGTTCGCGCAGCAGAGTGTGCGCCTGGTCGGAGATCGATACCTCGTCGGCGGCTCGGGGCAGGGACTCCAAGCCGGTCTCGATACGATCCTGAAGCGGTTGGGTCATGGCACCGACGGCGAACCGACGGAGCCCGTGGTGCAGTGCGTCCAGCCCGTCGCCGTCAGTTTGGCGCAGCTCGTCCGGCCGGGCGCCGCTTCTCAAGAAGTCGACGATGGCGCCGCGCTGTCGTGAAGTACCGCGACACCGCGATTCATCCAAGATCGATGTGACCACGGACCGCTTCGCCGCAATACCCTCGAGCTGTTCCGATGGCAGTTCGCTGACCAGGTTCAATCCGTCGCGGACGTCCCTCCAGCGAACGTTGCCGCGTGTTTCGTGGTGATGCGCGAACGCGTGCGATCCATGGCTACGCCACCACTCGGCGCGGCACGCGGCCAAGATGGTGACGACCGCGTCGATGGAAGGTATCCCGCGGTCGAACGCGTCGAGCACCTCGGCCACTTCTTCGCGAAACGCAAGGGTGGCGCCGTCGGCGGCGGGGCTATCGGGAGCGTCCCAGACGACTACCGAACAGTCGTCGCTCCAGCGCCAGACTCCGTCGATCGGCTGCGCGCAGTAGTGGAGGGGTGACAGTCCGCGATCACTCATCGAAGCCGTAGCTCCACGTGGTTCGGACCGCGCTGCGCGTGGCCGCGACCCACTCTTTGGTGCCGAGCCGCAGGTACTGATCAGGCTCGTCGAAGAGGGCCACTTCACCCGGTTGCAGTTCCAGGGTTCGCGCGACCAACTCCGGCGCGTCGAGCGGAGCCCAGCGTAGCCCCAGTGGCGTCGCCACTCCGTGGCGCACCGCGTATCGACGACCGTTGAGAGGCGGCAGCGGTGTGCCTTCGATCACCGCCTCGTCGCGCGTGGCGGCGAATCGCAATCCGTCGAGTCGCAGCTGGCTTGTCGTCGTCGCGAAGTCGTACCAGAGCCGAGCCGGTACCCGGATCATGTTCGGCGGATGGTGTCGCACGGCACGGGTGAACGACAAGTGAGCGCGCGGCTCGGGTCGGTCGAGCGCGGGGTGTGCATCGATGGTCATGGGAAAGGCGTCACGAATGGGTCGAAACGGTTCCGAGAAGTCGGACGGGAGCAGCGAGGTTGCGACCCGTTTCCCGACCGGTCTCAGCGCGTCGTCGTGTGGTTCGAACAGGCGCGCATCCGGAATGGACCGCAGCGTCCTCTCGACGTCGGGCGACAACGCGGTTCCACGTAGCCAACAATGTTCGTCGCCCTTGGCGATCTCGACGCCCGGTGTGCAGCGCAGGGTCCCGAGCGCGTCGAATCGGTCGACGGGTAGACGCGCGATCCACGTCATCGACCGAGCCGTTCCCACAGGGTAGCGGTCCGCGCCAGCAACTCGCTGCGCGAGGTGTCGTTCTCGATCCACTCGCACCGCGCGGTGAGGGTCGACAGTCGATCGATGAGTCTGACCCGTTCCGCGCCCGACGGCGAAGCGTCGACGGCGGCATCCAACGCATCCAAGTCGCGCGCGATGGTCTCTGGATCGGGTTGTTCGGAGTCTCGCGATCGCGGGTGATCGTCAGGCTGGTTCGCTTCGCCTTCGTCGATCGCATGTCGGACCAACGACGCCAAGACCTGCTCTTGTTCCTCGGTATCCCAGGTGTAGCGGAGGACCCAAAGATCGCTTCGGCGCGCTTCCATGCGACCGCACAGCAGCGCGCTCGCGGCGATCAATCGTTGGAACTTTACCGCGCGCCGATCGGAGACCGCCAAGCCGGCCTGCCGGAGTTGCGCCACCAGGGTCGCGATGGCGTCGCGAATGGACGCGATCTCGACCTGCGCAATGATGTTGGACAGCGTACGGACTTCTTCGGTCGTCACCGTGATCGGCGTTTCGTGACCCTCGGTCTCCAGGCTCCAACCAGCATCGAGCACCTCGGAGAGACGGTCGCGCTCGACGTTGTCGCAGCGAACGCGGATCAGGAAGCGGTCGAAAAGGGCGCCGAGCGTTTCGTCTTCCGGAAGTCGGTTGCTCGCTCCGATCACGGTCAGGAGCGGCAAGTCGAACGTCTCCCGTCCGCGTCGCAAGATCCGTTCGTTCAACACCGTGAGTAGGCTGTTGAGGATGGCACTGTTGGCGTTGAGCAACTCATCGAGGAAGGCGAGCTCCGCCTCCGGCAGCATGTTCGCCGTGTTCGTCACCAGCTCGCCCTCGCGCAGTCGCCGAATGTCGAACGGTCCGAACAGCTCGTTGGGTTCGGTGAACCGCGTCAGCAGGTACTCGAAGGATCGGCCGTCGAGGCGCGACGCCAGTTCGTGAACGAGCGCGCTCTTGGCCGTGCCCGGCGGTCCGAGCAAGAAGAGGTTCTCGCCGGACACGAGCGCGACGCCGAGCAGGTCGACGATCTCGTCCTTACCGACGAACCGTTTCTTCATCGGTGCGAGAATGTCCTGGTCGAGACGACGAGCGATGTCGAGTTCCGCGGGAGTGTTCATACGGGTTCCGCTTCGAGAAGTTGTGCGATGCGAGGACCAGCGAGGTTGGGATTGTCCGCGACCAGAGGGTCGAGGTGTTGGCGTACGTTTGCCGAGAGGCGCGTTGCGTCATCGCGCCCGATGATGCGATCGAGGTACAGGGTGCGCAGGCTAGCATCGTCCAGGATCGCGCGAAGGTCCAGCGTCGCGGTCGGATCGATCGATACTCCGACCGAAGAGAGGGGCCACGCGCGAGCCAGCGCTTCGATCGATTCGAGGAGGGGGTCGCCCGGTGCGCGTGACTGCGCGAGTGCGAACACGTCTGGCAAGAAGCGCATCGCGAGGTCGACTGAGTAGCTGCGGCTGGCGGTGGGGGGCGACCCTCGGTCGGGGTCGACGGCGAGGGCCCGGCGAATCGACGGCTCGGAGACGTCGCGAGAGATCACGAACTGACACGCGCGAAACATAACGATCGTGCCCCACCGAGCGCTCGGAAGATCGAGCGTCGGCGCTTGGCCTGGAAGCTCCGCTCGGTAGATCGCATCAATTGCGGTGAGCGTGTCGTGCAACTCTCCGATCGCTTCCGCCCCAAACGCACGAACGTCGCACGGATCGTCGGCTTCGAGTACCGCAACGCGTACGCGACCGTGATCTGTCAGCTGTCGGAGGAATCGAGCGAGGGGCATGGGGGTCTGCCGGGTCGTTCACGAAACGTTGCCGCACGGGCAGCGCTTTCCGTGAATCTCTGCGTTACAGAATCAGGGACGCGATCATGCGTCGTACTTCTTCGATCGCGGGTTGCAAGCGAGGATCGGCGCCCGCACACTCGATGGCTCGTTCCCCCTTCTTGGCCGCGCGTTTCAACATGCCAGCCGACTCCGCGTCGCACATGTTGTCGTAGACGTCCGCCAACTTGACCAGCTTAGCTTGCCAACTCGCCGTCGTGAGCTGCGCATCGTAAGCGGGCTCTCGTTCCGCTTCCGGCAGTCGCATGTCCTTGGTTAAGGCCGCGACCGCGTCGGCGATCTCGATTCCGCACGCCTTGAGCACGTCATCGTAGTCCGCGGTGGTGTCTTCGATGACGTCGTGGAGTAGCGCAGCGCACAGCGCTGTTTCATCATCGACCGCGAAGACGTGCCGAACCGTCATCGCGACTCGATACGGATGCGCGACGTACGGCGTCGAGCCATCTTTGCGCTTCTGTCCGTGGTGGTATCGAGACGCCAGCGACGCGGCACGTTGCCAAAGGTGTGGGTTCTTCATATAGGGGAGGGTAGCACCCGAAACCAAAAGCGAAAGAGTGGAGTGCCCGGATGCCGGGTCGGGAAGTGAGTGCCCCAGGGGGACGAGCGCCGCCCGGTATCGGCACTCTCATTTTCAGGGTGGCGAGAGATCGCTGGTGGACACGCTCGTCCTGCGCCAGGCGAAGCGGTTTGGCAGTTGGGTGAGCGGCAAGGCGCCGCGACGGCGCTTTTGCGGGGCGCATCGTGGCGTGGCGCATCGTGGCGTGGCGCATCTCTGCCGGGCGCATCTCTGCAGGGCGCATCTCTGCAGGGCGCATCTCTGCAGGGCGCATCGTGGCGTGGCTCGAACACCAGTGGGTTGGGGATGGCCGTGTCTTCTGCTCGCCACCGACTATGAGGGAGGGGTGGGCTTTGGCGCGGGGCAGTGGTTGGAGACCGGGACGGC
>JAJFFE010000109.1 GCA_021776775.1 Planctomycetota bacterium
ATGACCACGTCCGCGAGATTGATCGCTCCGTCGTCGTTGGAGTCGCAGGCGTCTTCGCAACTCGGGGTGAACCCCGAGAGCATGATCGCCAAGATCGCGGAAGAATCTGCCAGGTCGATGATACTGTCCGAGTTGCAATCACTGCGCTCAAAGCTCGGCAACGGAACAATCAGAACTTCGCAGTCGTGTTTTGTCACGTTGGCGATCGATTGAAAGTCGATCACGGCGATGTTCTCGATCAAGACCCCACCGCTACCGTTCGCTCCGTTGCAGAACTCGACGCCGAGTGCCGAGTCGCATGCGGCGTCGATCGCAATGGTCGCACTGACGCATCCGATGACCAACGGTGTCGCTGTCGACGGTACGGTTTGATCCATGAACGGTGGTAACGCGTCGATCAAAATGCCGACGATCAGTTCGCAGCCGTCTCCGTCGGCTGAGTCGTGGTCGGTATCGAAGCTCAGGAACTCTGTTCCCGTCGCCTCGAGTATCGTTCCCGCAATGGAGAAGTCTCCCAGGGTGAGTTGGCAGTCAAAACAGACGGACAACTGAAAACCTTGGATGTTCTTGGTGCTCGTGTACAGGAAGCAGAGATCGACGGTCTCTCCCGGCCCCCCCGAGAGCGGTCCCGAGACGACGTCTCCGGCTGCGTCGACTTCCAGCGTGTCGGCGCCGCAGTAGAAGTGAACCGTGTTGGCTTCGTCAGCGTGAGGTTCGCAGCACACGGCTCCCGGCACGAGTTCGGCGATCGGAACGGATGCGCCACTGACGACAATGACATTGTCGGCGGGCGGAACTCCTAGGTCTCCGTCGATGAACTCGATCGTTGCGAATTCCGTTGCGTCGACACCTTCGACGAGATCCACCGTGCACGTGTAATGAAAACGAACTATTGCTTGGTCGGCGCCAACGGCGATCGTCTGGCCGTCGAACGGGGCGCTGAAGTCGAGGATGGCAGCGGCGGTCCCGCCTGCTTGACCGGAGATCGAATCAGGTGACGTGTCGCTCGCGAAGAACTCGGTCCCCGCGGCGTTCGTGGCGGTCGTGTCGAGATCGACCTCGACCAACGCGAGCCGCGAGTCGTCGTGCGTCATGGCTACGACGAACCCTTGTACCGGACCTGTCACGTTGGTCATGAGTACGGAGACGGGGCTCGTCTCCAAGCTGGTGATACAGGTCTCTTCGAGGGAGAAGCGATCGATAGCCGGAGAGCATGTGACGACACCGTCGTTGAGGTCTAGCCCTTGCGGTGCTCCGATCGACGCCCCGTCGATCACCAGGATGTTGTCGACGGTCGGGGTGCCGAGGAAACCGTCGACGAACGTGACGTCGACCGTGGTTTGCGATTGCACGAGCATGACTGCTCGGAGGCCAAGATTCGCCACATGCGTTTCGGTCCCGGCCGGCAGCGTTTGACCGTCGAAGGGTGAAACCGCGTCGAGGACGACGCCAAGGATAGCACCGCCACTCGGGTAGGTTTCGCTGACGACGAGCTCAGCTCCGATGGACTCGGCTTCTGTGCCTTCGACGTTGAACCCAGTGGTCTGTAGCTGTAGAGGGTCAAAGGCGACGGCGAGTGCGAAGCCTTGAACGGGGTCGTCATTGTCCATCGTGAGGGAAACTGAAAACTCGGCGAGTCCTTCGCACGAGGCGTCGTGAATCGTCAACGACTGAACAGCATGCGTCGGATGCGTTGCGATGCAACACACGACGAGTGCAGTAACGGTCGCGAACAGACGCATAGAGATCCAGCTTTCGATGTCGATAACAAGCCATCATCGTTGACCAAGCGGTGCGCCGCTTAGCTGCACCGAAGGTACGGCTAAGCCACAATGGTGCTGTGAACCCAACGATTCGATTTGTCTTCGGACGTTTGATTGACCCAGTTCGGCTGATCACAAACACGGTACTTCAATGTGTTCAGGAATCTGCAGCCTTGACCGCCCATTCTATAGACAGAGGCGAAATCTGTCAATTTACGGCCCCGTACTCGAGCTTCAAATCGGGGTTGGATCGACCCGAAGCGTGTCATTGAGCCGCGTGTCTTGACTGGCTTCAAACCGCGACTGTTTGCGGATACGCAATTCGATTCCAGCGCTCGGCGGACGTCCGGGCCGAGCAGTCACGATGGGGTTCGTCGGAGGGAGGTGTCTGGCGGCGCGTCGCGAACGGCTCGCCCAAGAAAAAGAGAGCCTGCCGATCTTTGATCGCCAGGCTCTCGAATTGAACTCGCAGGTTCGAAGATTCGAACCGTTTACTGTCCGTTAACTAGCAGCCGAGAACGTCGACGAACGTCGGATCGGGGCCGGCCGCCGGGAAGGGCGACGGGGGATTCGGGAACGGCGACGACGGGAGGCCAGTCGGTTGGAACAAGTAGAAGATCAAGTACAGAGCGTCCGACGTATCGACACGGCCGTCGTCGTTGGAGTCGCACGCGTCGAAGCAGATTGGAGTCGTGCCGGCGGCGTACAGGAAGTTCAAGATGAACAGTACGTCGCCCGCGTCGACGGCGGAGTCTTGGTTGCCGTCGCCCCGGATGAAGTTGCTACCTCCCGGTGCGAGCAGCACTTTGAAAATAGTGTTCACCGACTGGTTGCAAACGTAGAGCACGTTGCCGATGTCTTCGATTCCACGAACCGAGTTCGTCGCGTCCGTCACCGTCGCACCCAGCGAGGTGAACGGGACCGAGAAGCCAGTGGGGAAGCACGTGTCGAGCTGGAACTGAGTGGTTTGCACCGTCAGGTCGTCGCCGTCGTGAACCGGGGCCATGAAGTAACCGTCCGGCCCGAGCAGGTCGGGCGGCAACACGGTGACTCCGGCGGCGAAGTTCAAGCCGGTGATGATCGGCGGAGCGCAGGTCCAGATCGTTTGACCGAGGCCGGGCACTGGAGGAGCCGGAGGCGCCGGGACTGTCGGGTCAGCGTCGACCGCGTAGACTGAACCCGTACCCAAGTCCTGGACCAAGTACGTGTCCGCGATCGGATCGTAGCTCGCACAGCCAAGGTTGTTCGACATGCTGGTCGTGAAGCTGCTGATTTGCTGACCGGTCGTCACGTCGAGGCGCGTGAGGTTCGAGTTCCCACCGCGCGTGATAATGAGGATGTTGCGCACTGAGTCGAACGCGATCCCCCGAATTTGGTCGACGTCGGTCGTCAGGGATCCGATCAAATTTAGATCGGAGTCGTACTCGAAGAGACGGCCTGGCGTGCCGAGGGGCGTCGACTCGCTGACGAGCAAGTTGCCCGTCGCGGTGTTCAGCGCCACGTCGTAAATTGCGGTTCCACCGAACAGCGTGTGGTCGACAAGCGCGCCGGAACCGGTCCGCACGTCGATCGACGTGGTCACGGTATCGAGACCGACGGTCGCCATGACGGAGTACGTCACGATCGTTCCGTCAGGTGGCGTGGTATCGAAGTACGTCGTGGTGTTGCCGAGTGCCGCCGGCTCGAGCACCGTAGCGTTACGAACGATCTGAATGGAGTCGTAGTCGCCCCCGACGAGCGGTCCGTGGTTGTTCCACGTCAGCTGGAAGTTGCCGTTGTTGTCGGAACGCGCCGACAAGTCGGTGGGTGCGACGAGCATCGGATCCGAGCACGTCATCTTGTAGACGTTGTCGGCAGACGTGACGTAGAGCGTCGAGCCGCCCGGTGATCGCACGGTGCCGAGCACGGTTTCGAGAACCTCGGTGAGGTCCACTTCGACTCCGGTCGTGGCGCCGGACATGTCCAGGCGAATGGTGCGGGTGACGCCGCCGCTGAAGATGTCCCCGTAGGACAACTCGAGGAAGCCGGTGCCACGCGTCTGCAAGAAGTGCAGCGAGTCGCCGAAGAAGATGTCTCCGACCGGGGCCGGGATCGGGATCGTCGACAGTTCGTTTCCGGTCAGCGGATCGAACTCGCGAAGCGTGTTGTTCGCCACGTCCCGCGACCAAATCGTATTGTTGATGGTATCCCACGCGAGACCGTGCAACGTCGGCGTGAGGCCTCCGGGTGCCAGCGTGACCGCTGCCCCGGCCGGTGTCCCGGTGTTGTCGATCTGCTGAATCTCCGCCGTCGTCGTGTTGAGGACGACCAGCGTCGACGCAATCGGGTTGAAAGTAATGCCGCGACAGACCGGTGTGAAGAATGGGAAGGTCGCCGCCGGGAATGGGTTCACAATTGTCACGTCGAACGAAATCTCCGGTGGGAACGGCGACAATGTGTAGTGGCAAATCGTTCCACTGCCTTGGTCGAGCACCCAGAGAGAATCGTCGGAAGAATCGTATGCTGCGTCGAACGCGCCACTGACGGGGCCGGTGCCGCAATGCGCGGCAAAGTCATCGACCGTATCAGCGAAGGTCGTGCTGGAAAGCAACGCCAAGCCGACGGCAGCGACAAGCGTGAACGCGACGGAGCCTAGACCGCGAACGTTCATTGTATTCTCCTCCTCGACGGACCTCTTGGAGACCGGTCGATTCGTCGTCCCTCGTGTCGTGACACGTCGCAAACAGCACCCGCTGCTAGCGGAGCGTGCACCGACTAGACGAGGACCCTCGTTTCGCAGAAAGTAGAGTGTTCGAGCCCGTTTGACCGACACCCCGGTCAGAACGTTGTTCAGTCGCTCCAGCCCTAGGAGGCGACTACGACAGGTTGAGCTCCCTAACCACTGCTGAAGCAGTGGTTTCAGACCAATGGGAATGCCTCGTACTACCGCGTTTACAAGCTCATATTATAGGATCAGCCTCGCCAGTGACAAGGGTCAGGGGTAGATCCGGTAGAGCATGCGGGGGAACGGGATAGCCTCACGAATGTGCTCGATCCCACACATCCACGCCACCGTTCGCTCCAGGCCGAGGCCAAAGCCTCCGTGGGGCACGCTGCCGTAGCGGCGGAGATCCAAGTACCACTCGAACGCCTCTTCCGGCAACTCGTGGGCCTGAATGCGCGCGCGCAAGGTCTCGAGGTCGTCCTCGCGCTGCCCGCCTCCGATGATCTCGCCGTAACCCTCTGGGGCCAAGACATCTACACCTAGTGCGAAGCGATCGTCTTGCGGGTCTCGCTTCATGTAGAACGCTTTTATCTCGTGCGGATATCGGTGCACCATCACCGGAGAATCGTACAGGCTCGAGACAAACGTCTCGTCCGGCGCCCCGAAGTCATTGCCAAACTCGAACTCGTGTCCGTGTTCGCGCATCTTTTCGGTGGCTTCTTCGTAGCTCAATCGCGGGAAGGGCTTCCGAATCGACTCCAATTTGGAGATGTCGCGCTCCAGGACTTCGAGTTCATGTTTGCGGTGGGCGACCACCCGCTGCGCAATGTAGCAGAGGAAGTCCTCCGACAGATCCATGACGTCCTCGAGATCGGCGTACGCCATCTCCGGCTCGCACATCCAAAATTCGCGAAGGTGACGCCGAGTCTTCGACTTCTCGGCGCGGAACGTCGGGCCGAAGCAGTAGACCTTGCCGTAGGCCATGGCCGCCGCTTCGTTGTAGAGCTGCCCCGATTGGCTCAGGTAGGCCAGTTCGTCTTCGGTGTATTGAACCTCGAACAGCTCGCTCGTCCCCTCACACGCGTTGGGCGTGAAGATGGGCGAGTCGACGTTGATGAAATCGCGCTCGTGAAAGAAGTCGCGAATGGCGCGGATGACCTCGTCGCGGATTCGCATGATCGCGACCTGTTTGGAGCTGCGCAGCCAGAGGTGACGGTTGCTCAGCAGGAAATCAGGGCCGTGCTCCTGGTTGGAGATCGGGTACTCCTCGGAAACCGACACGATTTCGAGGCTGTCGACCTGCATCTCCACGCCGCCGGGAGCGCGCTCGTCTGCTTTGGCCGGGCCCGTCACGATGACCGCGCTCTCGTACGGCAGGCTCGTCAGTTTGTCGAAGAATTCCTCGTCGAAGTTCTTCTTCAGGGCCACGCACTGCACCGTGCCGGATCCGTCACGGATGAGCAGGAATGCGATCTTTCCCTTGGACCGGCGATTCTGTAGCCAGCCCCGGATCGTGACTGTTTCACCGTCATGTTCCGCGAGTCGAGCGACCGTTGTGATCGTCATGGCTACATCTTTCCTTGCGAACGAGAATCGTCCGAGAGTTGTGAGCGAAACGGCGGATTCTCGCTTCACCGCCGGTGAATTCAAGAGCGGCCATCCCAGGAACTTGGAGTCGGTCGACGGTTTTGTCGTCGATCAGCGGTAAAGCCCTGTTTCGCGAATGTACGCTTCGACTGCCGGCGGGACCTGATCGGAGATCGACCCGCCCGCGGCCACACGCTCCCGGATGGCGGTCGACGAAATCGGGAAATCGATGGCCGGGAGCGTGGCCGCGTTCAGGGCGAGACGCTCCTCGGGGCTCAAGAAGGGAACGTCTTCAGCGCGGAACTCGGTCGGCTCTCCGGGGCGGGGCATGGCGATCACCGTGGCTAGATCGAACAGGCGCTCGGCTTGGTACCACCGCCCGATCGAGCGGATATTGTCCCCGCCGATCAGGAAGTAGATCGGGCGATTGGGACTCTCCGCCCGGATCTCTTCGAGAGTTAGCACTGTGTAGCTCGGTCCGATCCGGTCGAGTTCCCGCCGGTCGATCGTGAAATTTGGGGCTCCGAAGACCGCCAACTCGAGCATGGCCAGCCGCGCCGCGGCCGGGGTTGCCGATTCCGCGTCCTTATGAGGCGGGGTCCCCGCGATCAGGAATCGGACCGTCTCGACTTCGAGCGCCTCGGCGGCCGCCCGGGCCAGGGCTAGGTGCCCGTGGTGAGGGGGGTCGAAAACGCCGCCGAATAGCGCGATTCCTGGCTCCATGCGGCTCTTTCGTCTCCTTGCAAAAGGCCCTGACGGGGGCTACACTTCGCGCCTTTTTGCGGGCAGCCGTGTCGTTTTTTTTAACGGCTTGGTCAGCCGGAAATTTTGGCCGTCGGCGAGAGTTGTCGCGAACGGCCTAACCCGCGAGCAATGTAGCTTTCGCTGGCAAGTGTAACTCGAACGTCGACGCGCCGTGACTCAACTCAATGCTGGGTCGCGAACGAAGCTCGAGAAAAGTTGCTTCCCCTCGACCGGCGGCCCGCCGGAAGACAATCGGAGTCCAACCGAGATGGTCCAACGTGTCATCGGCGTCCCCCGTGAGATCAAGCCGCAAGAGAACCGAGTCGCTCTTGTTCCGTCCGGAGTGTACGCCTTGGTCCAGGACGGCCACCGCGTCCTCGTCGAAAACGATGCTGGTGTCGGCAGTGGGCTTCTGAACAGCGAGTTCACCGAAGCCGGCGGGGAGATCGTGCCCGACGCTGACACTCTGTTTCGCGAGTCCGAGATCATCGTCAAAGTCAAAGAGCCGCTCAAGGCGGAGTTCGCTCGCATCCGTTCCGACCACATTCTCTTCACGTACTTCCACTTCGCGGCGTCGCGTGCGTTGACCGACGCCATGGTCGATTCCGGCGCCGCCTGCGTCGCATACGAGACGATCGAGGATCGGCACGGCAACCTGCCGCACTTGACTCCCATGAGCGAGGTCGCGGGCCGCATGTCGGAGCTCGCGGGCGCTCAGCACTTGGATAAGCAGCACGGGGGGCGTGGAGTGCTCGTCACCG
>JAJFFE010000110.1 GCA_021776775.1 Planctomycetota bacterium
AACGGAACACAGGCTGCGATTTCCGTGAAGATCCAGGCACGACGCCGCAGTCGACCTAGTGGTCTTCAAGAAGGAGTAACGCAGAGATTCGCGGGAAGCACAGCCTGCGCGGCTTCGCCTGATGAATAGTCCGGGCTCTAGCAGCCCAACCGAAACACAAGATTTCCAACCCCTCGGGTTGACACCATCACCGTCGAGCGGAACAATCCCGGCCTTCGCAGAAAAATCGGTGGAGGGTATAGCTCAGTTGGTTAGAGCACCAGATTGTGGTTCTGGAAGTCGAGGGTTCAACTCCCTCTACTCTCCCCACCTTTCTTGACCTGCGACGACAGCGCGTTTTTTCGGCGCTGTCCGCTTCCTCACTCAGCAGCCCGTCAGCAGTCGAGGCAGCGGTTCCCCTGGATAGTTTGAATCTAGAACACGCGTGACCGCGCTCGCCGTCATCCTCGCGTGCATTCACTCATTTGGCAGATACCGGCATTGACCGAGGCTTCGGCTCAAGCGAGCGGTGCCTTGCTGCTTACCGTCGATGTCAGAATGCTTGCCAACCGGCGAGCGCGTCCTCATCGGGTGCGGTTCCTCCGGGCATGGCTAGCTGGCCAGCGTAGTTAGCGCCGGTCATCGTTTCGAGGACGGCGGCCTGGTCGATGCCACCGACTTTGATCCACTCTCTCTGCGTCGAGTATGGTCTGTTGACGCCGGCCCTGTCGAACGTGTCATTGGCATCGAAGAACACACCCGTTTGTAGTGCAACCGCGGCATCGATCTTGTAGAGGTTCGTTTGCAGGACCTGTTGCGCGAACGTCGGATCGATGTGCTTGAGGATTCCATAAGCCCCAGTCGATACGAACTGGCTGTCGTACTTCGTTTGTTGCCCCGCCTGAGCATGCCCGGTGGCGTAAGCGTTGTTCACATGCTCCATCATCGAAATCCCGCCGGCCCCATTCCAGGGCTGAAAGCCAGTCGCCCTGATCGCCGCAGGCGCGCGCGAGTCAAACCGATAGACAAAAGCCGGAAGCTCTTTTCGATTGATGATCCTCCCGAGGATCCGTCTCTTCCTGTTTACCGCCTTGGGCAACCAACTGTGCTTGGCCATGCCGCTTGTTCCTTTCTAGCTCTAGCTACCTCTAGCTCATCGGTTGGAGTTTAGGCGTTCATGTTCTTGCCCCATGACCCCCCAGGTTGAACCACACGCCATGCTAGTGCGTCACCCGCTGAGGCGCACTCGAAGGTCCATTTGCAGGGCGCCTCGTGGCGTGGCTCGAACACCAGTGGGTTTGGGGATGGCGGAGTCTCTTGCTCGCCACCGACTCTGACGTAGGGGTGGGCTTTGGCGCGGGGCAGTTGCTGGACACCGGGACGGCTTCGAACGTCGGACGGGCGAATCGGGGTCGGTCCGAGTCTGTTCGGCGCGTTGGGCAGCGGTAGTGCCCGATGCTTGCGGAGGCGCGTCGGGCGATGAGCCGTGTGCGCTGGGCGGCGTGATCCGTGACCGGCCTCGCGCGCTGCTCGTTGGTTGCCGGCGACGCCTCGCCAGCGTGACGCCCCGAGACGATTCCTGTCGTGCTGGCTGGCCATGATCTTCTCCTGCATGAACGCGATCCCGTAGGATCGTTCGGCGTGCCGTTGATTGTGAGCACGACATAGACAACGCAGGTTGTCGGCGGTCGTAGCTCCGCCCTTCGCGAAGGGTTCGATGTGATCGATCTCCAAGCGGGTCCGTTCCTCGCACTGCGTTCCGTGGTGGCTTACGAATTCGCACCGGTAGTGAGCGCGGTGAAGAACTTCATCGCGGAGTCCGGTGGGGACGTATCGGTCTGATTCGGCAGGGACAGCAGTGGGCGACTCGGGCGCGTCGACATCGTTTGCACGAGCCGAGCCGACCTCTTGCTTCGCTCGGCGTTTGCGACGTCGTTCGAATCGCTGACGCGGATCCTTCTTCTCGAGCTTCACCAACCGCTGAACCTCGAGTACCAAGTCATCCTTCGAGAGCATTCCAACGCGACGAATACAATCCATCATCCAAGACATAAGACCCTCCAGAGTCATCAACGAGTTTCGTGCCCCCATTGTAAATGACAATCCAGAGTCGACGATTTGTCCCCCCTGCAAGACGAACAACGCCAAAGCCATCGTCGAAGACCCAGCACCATCAGGCAACGCGTCACGTCGTAAGCTCGACACTAACGGTGCACCCCACAATCGCTCGACATAGACCCGCTCATTTATGGTCAAAACCTCGTCAACAAAAACTCGAAAACTTTTCGAGATTCTAGAACGACACCGACGTTCCTCGCTCATTCTATTTTGGAAAGCGTTCCGTCTGCCACGACATTTGTCGTCACATTTCGTCACCTGTGAGGTAGCCGGACATTCGTTCGCGATCGGACAAATCCGCCGCACGTGACCATGAAATACAAAAAACCGAGCCACCGGGCGGTAGCCCCGTGGCTCGGTGAACAAGTCGACCAACGTGTGCTGGGTCGTTGGTCGTTCACGCTGGTCGCTTAGTACGGCGTTGGCTCTACGGGCACGTCTCGTTGCAGGTTAGTGCATCGGGCGTCGGGTCGACGCCGCAGCTGAGGGCTCCGGGGGCTGGGAAGCCTGACGTGGGATCGACGAAGAGGACGGTTAGCGATGAGATGGCGTCGCTGATGTCGAGCTGCCCGTCATCGTTGGCGTCGGCTGCGTCGTCGCAGGCGAGCACTCCGGGTGTAGTGAAGAGGTGCGACAGGGTGCTGATGACGTCGCCGATGTCGACGCCGCCGTCGTGGTTGGTGTCGCCGCGCAGGAAGACCGGGCCGGCTGGCACGACCGTGGTTGTGTTCAGATGAACCTCGGCCCACGAGTCGTAGACGCTCGCGATGGCGATGTCGGTTGCGCCGTCGCCGTCGATGTCACCGCTGGCGAGCTTGTACGAACGGCTACCGGGGATGGTCTGCACCAAGTTGAAGTTGCCGGCGCCGTCGCCCTCGTAGACGTCCGTGCCCTCGTCGTTCTCACGCGGAAGGACTAAGTCGAGGTCGCCGTCGAGATCGAAGTCGACGAGTTCGATGTCGGCCGCGCCGGCGTCGGAAAGTATGGGGGCGCCGAGGGTGAATCCACCCGCGCCATCGCCCAGCAAGACGGTGTGCGTGAACCCTCCGAACGCCGCCCCCACAATGTCTAAGTTTCCGTCGCTGTCGATGTCGCCGACGCCCATGTCCCAGATGTCACCGAGGGTTGGGAGAGTCAGCGGCGGGTCGAACGAGCCGCCGCCCGAACCGCGCAGGAAATACGCCTCGAACGGTGAGAAGGGATCGCGGCCAACCATGATGTCGACGTTGCCGTCGGCGTCCGCATCGAGCGCTTTGACCCCCCACTGACCAAATGATGGCAGTCCGATTTCATTGACGGTAAACGCGCCCGCGCCGTCGTTCATGAGGACGGTGAGCTCCGAGCCTCCGAGTTCCCCCACGATAATGTCGGGCGAACCGTCGGCGTCGAGGTCGGCGATGTCGAGGCCGTGCACGATGCTCACGCTGGTGATGACGACTTGAGAAACGAAGCCGAAGGCGCCGTCACCGAAGAACAGCTCGATCTCGTTCGAGAACACACCACTGACGACCATGTCTAGGTTGCCGTCGAGGTCGAGATCGGTGATGCGAACTTCGTTCGGGACTTCAGGGCTGATCGTGAACTCGATCGGCGTGGCGTAGCTACCGTCGGGGTTCTGCGGATAGATCAACACCGGACCGAACGGGCAACAACCCGCGGTACCGGTTCCTAGAAGCACGATCAGATCCGGATAGGTATCGTCGTTGAGATCGGCAATTTGTATGTCACCCGGCTGCCCGGTGGGCATGACATCAAACTCGAGCGCGAACTCGAGCGGCTGGGCCGAAAGCGGCTTCACCGCAACTAGCACGACCGTCACGCACGCCAAGAACACCAACGACAACGACCGACACGAACGACGCTGTGAGCCACGATTCGCCATGGGACCTCCCTCCGAGGATCAGGATCGACTCGGAAACGCCGTCCGAGCCAAGAAGGGCAGTCGGTTTTCGATTCTTTTTCGGGGGAGGTCTCAAGCGACCGTTAGCGAGGGAGTTGTGACAACTCGAGTTCGAGGGAAGCCGATCACCGATCGAACCTCGCGGGCGCACGCCACGGGAAGGGCGACGCCGCTCACTCGATAGAGCGACCCGATTCGGCGCTTTCGCCTCTGGCGACCGCCACTCGCTCGAGCACGTCCCGCGCGGCCTTGGTGTACCGGTGCGTCGCGCCAAGACGCGATTCCAAAAACTGCAAGCTCTCCCGCGACAGTCGGTCGGCGTCGTCGGTTCGCCCGACATCCATCAGACTGCTAGCGTAACTACACTGGACCACGTAGCGACCATGATGCCCGGGGCCAAGCACCTCATCGGTGCAGACGCCGAGCGCCTCCTCGAACACCTCGATCGCCTCACTGGTGCGCTTCGCCTGACCGAGGGCGCGCGCGTAGTTGCTCAGCGCGACCACCAACATCCAATCGCCGTCTGGGTATCGACGTCGACTCCCGGCGACCGCTTGGCCCGCGACTTCGATGGCGAGATCGGTTTCCTCGAGATCGACGAGCACCGCCGATAGATTCGTGCGTAGACGATCGATCTCGGGATGGTCCTCTCCCAACTGCTCGAGCTGGCGTCCGAGGATCTCGTCGTAGATCACCTTGGCCTCGGCGGGTCGTTCCTTTCGCCGATAGGCAGTCGCCAACTTGTGCAACGTTCTCATCGTTTGCCGGTGCCCCTCCGGGAAGACCTCGCGACACCTTTCCAGCGAGTCCTCGAGAAGCTCGATCGCGGCGTCCAAGTCATCGAGTGCCATCAGCGACGTCGCCAGGTTGGACTGACTGTTGAAGGTGCGGGGGTGCTCCGAGCCGAGTTCACGCTGACGGTGCTCCACGACCTCGGCAAACAACGCCCGCGCTTCGTCGTACTGTCCTCGCGTGAACAACGCCTTCCCGAGATTGTTGACGACCGTCATGGTTTGATCGTCTTCTGGGCCGTGAACCTCTCGAAACAACTCCAGGTTTTCGCGGTGGAGCCGCTCCGCTGCTTCCCAGTCTCCCCGCTCGGTGAGGATGCCTGCTAGACGATCTCGCGACGTTAACGTCTTCGGATGCTTGGCGCCGAGAGACTCCGTGCGACCGGCGAGCGCGCGGCGTGCGACGGATTCGGCGTCCTCATTGGCGCCGAGGTCGTGCAGGACCGCTGCCAACCCGTCGAGCGCTTGAAACAACTCCGGGTCGTCCGGCTTGCCTTCGCGTTCTCGCAATTCCACCGCGCGTTGAACATGCGTCAACGCTCGATCCGAGTCCCCGAGTTCGAACAGGCACTGCCCCAACATCTGGTGCGCCCACGCTTCGAGCAGCGGCTCGCCGCTGAAGTATTCGCGAAGTTCGTCATCGGAGTTGGCGATGATGTCGCGAACGGTCAACGCCTCGCCTTGCGTGCGATCCGGTAGCCCAGAGCGTAGCAAGTGAAACAAGTACGATCGCGTGGCGACGGCGCGGTCCGCCTCTAGCCGTGCACTCTTCTCCGCCTCGCGTGCCGTCTCACGCTCGACTTCGAGTTCGCCGATGGCACGGTGAGCCGCGACCAATCCCCCGGTCAGCCCCACCACGCCTATTCCGAGACCGATGATCACCACCGTGGTCGCAAACGCGAGCGCACGATGTCGGCGCGCGAGCTTGCGTAGCACATAGATCATGCTCGGCCGACGCGCTTCGATCGGTTGGTTGGAGAGGTAGCGCCGAACGTCTTCAGCCAGCGCGCGCGCCGACGCGTACCGCGCGGCCGGATCCTTCTCGAGCGCCTTCGCGGTGATGATCTCGAGATCCCCCCGCAAGTCGGCGTCGTGGGTGCCGAGTCGCGTTGGCTCGTCTTCTTGAATACGGCGGGTCGCCTCGAGGACGGGAACGGTACGGAGATCGAGTGGCAAGACGTCCGCGGCCAACTCGTACAGAAGGACACCGAGCGAGTACACATCGGCCGCCGTGGTCACTTCCGAACCACCGCGAACTTGCTCGGGACTCATGTAGGCGACGGTTCCGAAGATCTCGCCGGTCGCCGTGCGCAGTGCAGCCTCGCTCGGGTCGGGCTCGACCGCGCGACCGATTCCAAAGTCGAGGACGCGCGGACGGCCATCGCTGTCGACCATGATGTTCGACGGCTTGAGATCCCGGTGAATCACCCCGCGCTCGTGCGCATGCTGCACGGCGTCGCACACCTGGACGAAGATGTTCAACCGTTGGGGCAACGTGCAGTCGGAAACAGCCTCCGTCAGCCGTTCGCCACGGATCAGTTCCATAGCGATGTACGCCTGCGGAAAAGTGTCGGCCGATTCGTCGAAGACACCCGCCTCGTAGATTTGCGCAATGCCCGGGTGCCTGAGGCGCCCGAGAAGATCGGCCTCGCGACGAAGGCGCGCCACCGACGTCTCGTCGACCAGGCTCGGCGGAAGCACCTTCAACGCGACATAGCGGCGAGGAAAGTCTTGCTCAGCCTCGTAGACCGTACCCATGCCTCCACAGCCAAGCCGACTCTGAATCCGATACGGGCCCAACTGTCGCGGGATGGCTAGACGAGTCTCGGCCGCAGCCAAGCTCTCTTCGAACTGCGCGGCGTCGCCGATGGGTTGATCGAGCGCCGACTCACGGCTGAGTTGCTCTATAAGGCCGCGCACCTCGTCGCTGAGTTCGGGGTCTCGCGTGGAAAGCTCTGCGAGCCCCGCCTCGCGATCGCTGTCAGGCAAATCGACGAGCTCAATGTACGACTCGCGAATCTGTTCATACCGTTCCGGCGTCACGACTCGATCCTTCGCAGAAGCCACGCTCGCGCCATTTGCCAGTCGAGCTTCACGGTCCGCGGCGCGATCCCGAAGACGCGCGCGCACTCATCGATCGACAAACCGCCGAAGTATCGAAGGTCCACCAGCCGCGCGTGTCGCGGGTGCAGACGTTCGAGGACGGTCAACGCTTCCTGCAACGCTTCGAGGTCGATCTCGTTGCCCGGGTCGTCGCTCACCCCCGCGAGCGCCACCCGCTGCCACCCCCCGCCACGCTTCAACCGGTTGCGACGCCGCGCGTGGCTCACCAATATCTGCCGCATGGCGGTCGCAGCCAACGCGACGAAGTGCGTTCGGTCGCGTGGCTCCGCGGCGGCCAGGCGCAAGTACGCTTCGTGAACGAGCGCGGTGGGGTCGAGCGTGTGATCAGCGGGCTGACTGCGAAACCAACGGTGCGCGAGTTGGCGAAGCTCGGCGTAGACGCTGGGAAGCAATCCGCCGACTTCACTGCGAGGCGTCGAAGGGTTCGCTCCAGAATCCAACTCAACGCTCCTTCCGTTGGCGTACCGCGACGGACGATCGCAGATTCTAGCCCGGTCTTCTTCGAGGATGTCTATTCGCGGATGAAGGCCCGCCTCGATTCTAGTGCGATGTCCCACGAGTGCGTCCGAATAATCCGGCGGGCTGTGGGGCTTGGCGCGGCCGCAGCACGAGGGCGGGAGCGAAGCGTTTGCGGCGCAAACCCCGGGGGACGGGGCCAGTCGAGCAAGTCGCACCAACGAACCCGAGCGGCACGGCTTACCGCTTTCACGATGGTGGCTAGTGTCCTGTATCGTAAGTTCGTCCGGATAATCCGGCGAGTAGCTTTGCGCTCTGGCTAGGCGCGCCGACGCCGTCGTATTGGTAACCAGGAACGGGCCAGCGCCGAGCGGAAACACTTCCAGGAGACGCAACAACGCCAGAGCGCAAAGCGGCCGGCGGTTGTCGGGCGAACTTGTGATACGGGGCACTAGAGCGAGAGCAGGTAATCGGAACACTCCCGCGGGGATGAAAGCGGGCCGGGTCGAGACGCGCGCATCGTCGCGTCTCGACCCGGCCTTTGTCAGCACTACCTGCAGGGCGGGAGCCTCAGTATGGGCGGGGTCAATCCGCGGGATTGACCCGCGGCACGACCATCAACTGCAACTCGCGCAAGCGAGCGCGCGCTTCCTCCGACAGCCCCAACTCGTCAGCCAACGCTTTCAAGGCGCGAATCTGCGCGTAGCCGGCCACGGTCGCTTCTTCGGCCTTGAACATACCGTGCAGGTAACGCGGTTGCGGCTCGAGAAGCGACTCGACCTCTTGCACCCAGGTGTCGAACACTCGGGAGTTCGCAAGCCGATCCTGATCGTCCGGGAACTGGGCTGAGACTCGGGCCACGAGAGCGCTTCGCAAGTCCGCGGGAGAATCGACCGATAACGGCGTCGCCTTCATCATGAGCATGACGGCGGGCGAGAACGTGTCGAGCGCGGCCCGTCCACGGATGCTCGGACGCACCACGAAGTCCGCTTGGTCAGGGTCTAGTGCCCCGTACATCTGAGAGACGAAGTCGTTCTTGAGCGAGACTTCGTCGAGCAACTTCTCGAGCTGGTACGTGCTGTCGTCGTATCCAGAGTTCAGGTCGTCGAACGACCGGTTGTACTCTTCGCCGAGAGATGTAATCTCACCTCGTTGACTGTTGCTGAGCGGCTGCTCACCCACGTCGAGATAGGCCGAGATCATGTTCGCCACCGAGATCGGGTGCGAAAACTCGCCATTGCCAGAGGCGTGCGTCGGTAGCTTGCCGATAAGCTTGATCGCATAGCTTTGCAATTTCGCTTGCTGTGCGAAGATCCGCTGCTGCGCCTCGGCGTCCAACCCCTCACCTGCGGCAAGGGCAGCTTCGAGCTTCACGACGTCATCATCGATTTCGATGATCGCCGCAGCCAACGTTTCCCAGTCCGTGTCGCGCAACTCCGGCAACGCGGAGAACTCTCCGAAGCTAATCGCCAGCGCCTCTGCGAGGGAGACCTCATCCGAAGTGGCCGGCTCGGGAACGTTGCTCTTGGCGATCTCAGACTTGAGTTCGGAGTTCTCGGACGCCAGTGTCTTGTTCGCCTCTTCTAGCGAGGCAACTTTGGCGGCGAGCGCTTCGTTTGCATCGACGAGCGCTGCGTCCGGAGACTCGATTTCCGCCGATCGATCTTCGACGACCGCGCTCTGCGAGTCGCTACCCAACCAGTAGCCCAAACCGGCGGCGACTACCGAAACCAAGATCAGGCCAACGACTGCCTTTGCCATGAAGATTCCTCCGAAAGTCACGGCGGCTACCGCCGTAGTGGATGTGCTCAACGCCGTCGCCGA
>JAJFFE010000012.1 GCA_021776775.1 Planctomycetota bacterium
GACGAGCTTCAAGTAGGTCCCCCCGATCTTCGACTCTACGACGGTGCTGAACAGGGTGTTCCCGGTTCGGTTGGACGTGATTTCGTCGATGAGCTTGATCACCCCCGGGTCGGCCGCTTCTTGCACCAAGAGGTTGCAGCCGATCCTGAGGACGGGAACCACGCCGTTACACCGGACCGACTCAAAAAGGGATCGGTGCTCTTCGTGAAGACACTCCGCCACGATGTGAATCTCAGAGCAAACTCGATCGATCACCGAAACCGCAGATGCGACCACCGCATCGCTCGTGGCGTCCGAATAGTCGGTGGCGAGGACCAGCGCCAACGTCGCTTCACTGGCACGAGCCCGTTCATAGGTCGAGACGTCGAGCGTCGAGCCGTTGACGAACGAGACGTTCTCGTACACAAACGGGAGCTCTTCGATCTGGTCGCTGACAATTACGATTTCACGGACGCGATGGTGATGGTCTGAACGCAGCTCTTCGATGACCTGACGCACCCGGGCCCGCCCCGGAAAGTTGACGATCAGTACGTGGTCGGAAGCCATGATCCTTGCCATTCCTCGTTGGCCCCGCAGGGTCATTTCGGTGCACCAGTCGATGATCATTCCGATGAGCAACGTAAACGAGCCCAGCCCCACCACGACTACGAAAACGATGGTTCCAACCCGGGCGCCGACGGTGCTTGACGAAATGTCGCCGTAACCGATGGTCGTGATCGAAATCACGCTGTACCACAACGCGTCACCGAACGTGATCTCCGGTTTCACAGGGCGGTCGAAGACGTAGAACGTGATCGCATTGCCCAACACCGCCACCGCGACCAGGCCCAGGACGGTCAAGAGACCGAGTGACCGACGCGCGCGGAGGGTCTGGTACTTACGGAGGATCCAAACAAGCATTGCTACTCGAATCGGGTGAAACGGCTGACAGTCTCAGTATCCATACGGGATACCAGTTCCAGAAGTAGCGTGCGTGCGTTCAGGTAATCTTCGAAGTGAATGATGCTGACGTGGGTGTGAATGTAGCGAGCCGGGACGCCGATGACGACCGTCGGGACGCCAGCCCCGTACGTGTGGATGGAGCTCGCGTCGGTTCCCCCGGTTCGCCGTACCGCAGTCTGGACGCCGATCCCGATCTCTCCGGCGACTTCTTGGACGAATCGTACCAAGCGACGGTTCGAAATCGCGGTAGGGTCGAGGAAGCGGATTTGTGGGCCCTGCCCCAAGATCGCCTGACGTTCGGTCAGTCCCGGCGTGTCGTCCGCGGGCGTGCCCTCGAGCACGATCGCGACGTCGGGCCGCGCCAGAGCGCTCGCCGTGATCGCGCCGCGACAACCGACCTCCTCCTGTACCGCACCCACCCCGATGACCGTGTTGGGGTGATCACCGAGCGCGCGTAGCGTCTCGACCATCAAACCGACGCCCACGCGATCGTCGAACGCCTTCCCGCTGAGATAGCCGGGACAATCCAACTCACGAAACTCGGTGTACGGCGCGATCGGGTCCCCGAGCTGAATCCCGAGTTCGGCCACTTCCTCGGCCGTGGTCGCCCCCACGTCGATATACATGTGCTCGAGGCCCAAGACATTCTGACGTTCCGCGGTGGCCAGAAAGTGCGGAGGCTTCGAACCGATGATTCCGTGCACCCGCCCGCCGCCGTCGATCAAAATCTCGACTCGCTGCGCCAGCAGCACATGCCCCCACCAGCCGCCGAGCGGAGCAAACGCGATGCGTCCCTCGGAAGAGACGCTCTGGACCATGAAGCCGACTTCGTCCATGTGCCCGTCGAGCACGACCCGCGGCCCGTCACTCGATCCCTGCTTTTCGCATAGAATCGAGCCGAGCCGGTCGTAGGAGATCTCTCCGTGAGATTGGAGCGCCTCTCGCACGATCGCGCGGACGGCGTCCTCCGCCCCCGGCGGCCCCGGCGCAACCGAGAGTTGTTCCAGCAGTTGGCGGCACTGCGCTCGCAGTTCTGAGTCGTTCTTGACCTCGGCGTCAGCCATCGCAGGCCTCCTCTTTACGGACACTTGGTTCGAAGGGAGCGGAGGATAGCTGCCGCCGCCACCGAGGTCGACGGCCTTCCGTCCTTCGGAACCGCTTGTCGCTCCCTCCCACCCCGGCCACAATTCCCCTTGCTCCGTCCCGCCCGCCTCGGGACGCACCCTCTGGGCAATTGCATTGCCACGAACGACTTGTGCCCTCGCACCGGGAGAGACGATGACGGCCACGGACAACCAGGCGCCAAACCCAGACTCGCCCGCTCCAGACGCCGCGACCTCGGCGGAGATCGATGCGCAGCTTCTCGAAATTTTGCGATGCCCGGAGAGCGGCGCCGAGCTCACCCAGGTGGGCGACGAACTGTGGTGTCGGAAATCCCGACGAGCGTACCCCATTCAAAACGGTCTTCCGGTCCTCCTCGTCGAGGAAGCTCGCCAACTCACGGACCACGAGTTGACCACTATCTAGCCCGCGACCGTCAATGTACGAACGCAGCGACTTGCCCCTAGAGACCGCGAGACGGTCGGAGGTCTAACGGACCATGGTTCACGCCAATCCCCCGATGCGAAGCGATGTCGACCCCCAGGAGACACGCGAGTGGATGGAATCCATGGAGAGCGTGCTCGATGTCTCGGGTCCCGCTCGTACCCGATTCCTCGTACGCAAGCTCATCGAACACGCACAGAACAAGCGCATCGAACTGCCGGCGCTGGTTCAGACGCCCTACATCAACACGATCAATCCGGAAGACGAGCCAGCCTATCCCGGCGACGAGCAGCTCGAACGTCGTATCCGCCGCTTGACCCGTTGGAACGCCGTTGTGCAGGTCATCCGCGCGAACAAGTTGTTCGACGGAGTCGGCGGCCACTTGTCGACATACGCTTCCGCCGCGAGTCTCTACGAGGTCGGCTTCAACCACTTCTTTCGCGGGAAGGACGGCGAGGGCGCGGGGGACCAGCTATTCATTCAAGGACATGCGACTCCCGGCATCTACGCGCGTGCGTATCTCGAGGGGCGTCTCGACGAACAACAGCTCGACCACTTCCGCCGCGAGTCCTCGCCGGCGCATCCCGGACTGTCGTCGTACCCACACCCACGTCTCATGCCGGACTTCTGGGAGTTCCCGACCGTCTCGATGGGACTAGGGCCGATCAACGCGATCTACCAAGCCCGGTTCAATCGATACCTGCACAACCGGGGAATGACGGATACTTCACAGAGTCGAGTCTGGGCGTTCCTGGGCGACGGGGAGTGCGACGAACCGGAATCGCTCGGAGCACTCTCTCTCGCCTCACGCGAAAAACTCGACAACTTGGTGTTCGTGATCAACTGTAACTTGCAACGACTCGACGGTCCGGTCCGCGGCAACGGCAAGATCATGCAGGAGCTAGAAGCCGTGTTCCACGGAGCTGGCTGGAACGTGATCAAAGTGGTCTGGGGCAGCGGCTGGGACCCGCTGATCGAACAGGATCACGAGCACCTTCTCACGCGTCGTCTGACGGAAATCCTCGACGGCGAGTACCAACGATTCTCGGTCGAAACGGGTGACTACATCCGTCGCGAGCTCTGCGGCGAAGATGAGAGACTCCTCGCAATGTTCGAGGGCCTCGACGATGTGCAGATCAAGAAACTCCGTCGCGGTGGTCACGACATGAGCAAGATTCACGCGGCGTACCAGCGCGCGATGGATCACGAGGGCCAGCCGACGGTGATCTTGGCGAAAACCGTCAAAGGGTGGACGCTCGGCGGTAACGCTGAAGCGCGCAACGTCACCCACCAGATGAAAAAGATGACCGAAGAGGAATTACGAGCGTTTCGCGACCGTCTGCAGTTGCCGATCCCCGACTCTGAACTCGACAATCCGCCCTACTACCACCCCGGCAAAGACTCCGACGAAGTCCAGTACATGCTCGAACGCCGCCGAGAACTCGGCGGCCCAGTACCGGAGCGGCGCGTACAAGTCACCATGCCGGAACTGCCGCCATGGAAAGCGTACAAACCCCTCACCGAGCCGGGCCGTGGTGGCGTCGAGTTCTCGACCACCATGGCCTTCGTGCGCTTGTTCCGGGAGTTGTTGAAGGACGAGAACATCGGCGCCAAGCTCGTGCCGATTCTGTCCGATGAGGCGCGCACCTTCGGTATGGAGCCGCTCTTCAAGCAGATTGGAATCTACGCCCACGAGGGTCAGAAGTACGAGCCGGTCGACCACGACATGATGTTCAGCTATCGCGAAAGTCGCGATGGGCAGATACTCGAAGAAGGCATTACCGAGTGCGGCTCTCTCGCAAGCTTCATCGCCGCGGGTACCAGCTACTCGACGCACGGAACCATGATGCTGCCGTTCTTCATCTTCTACTCCATGTTCGGATTCCAGCGCGTCGGTGATCAGATCTGGAGTCTCGGTGACAACCGAGGTCGCGGCTTCCTACTCGGTGCGACGGCTGGACGAACCACGCTCAACGGCGAAGGGCTGCAACACCAGGACGGCCACAGCTTGTTGGTCGCGTCGACTGTTCCCTGCTGCGTCTCCTACGATCCGGCGTACCACTACGAAGTCGCGGTCATCATCCACGAAGGCTTGCGCCGCATGGTCGAGGCGGACGAGGACGTCTTCTACTACCTGACGCTCTACAACGAAAACTATGACCACCCCGCCATGCCGGAAGGTGTCGAAGACGGAATCCTCAAAGGCATCTACAAAGTGCGCGCGAGTGAACACGACGGCAAGGCGAAGGCGCGACTGCTCGGTAGTGGGCCGCTGCTCCAGCAAGCGCTCAAAGCCGCGGCGACCCTCGAAGAAGAGTATGGAGTCGCGACCGACGTCTTTAGCGTGACTAGCTACCAAGAGCTCCGTCGCAACGGACTGAATTGCGACCGTGACTCACTTCGCTTCCCGGAGAAGAAGGACCCGGTGCCGTACATCACCAAAATCCTTCCGGAGGGTGGAGGGCCGGTGGTCGCCGTTTCCGACCACATGCGCGCCGTGCCGGACTCGGTCAATCGCTGGGTACCCGGCGGAATTGTCACGCTCGGAACCGATGGGTTCGGCCTGAGCGACACCCGCGAGGCACTCCGAAAGTTCTTCGAGATCGATTCGGCTTCGGTCGTGCTCGCCACCTTATCGACCCTCGCTCGTCGCGGAGAGATCGATGTAAAGGTCGTCACCAAGGCGAAGAAGGCGCTCGGATTCGACAAGGACTTGCTCGTCCCCTGGGAACGCTAGCCAGGGAGCGCCAACCACACTCCGGCCGTCGAGCCGCGGGATCCGGACGAAACGTTCGCGTTTCTTCCGGTCCCATCTCCGAGTAAGATTTGCCCGCCACTCTGAAAGTCCGCCCGCCGGAAGCCGCGGGTTCAACCCGAAACCTCGACGACGTCGAAGCGCAACAACCGCGCTAGAACGTCAGCGATGGTGCTGTTTGGACCCGCTCATGTTGCGGAGAATTCGCTTTGCCCCGGGCCGCCCTATTCCCACGCTTTCGACGACGCGGCCGAGGTTGGCGTCTCGGACCGTGGCGCCTCAGAACCTGGACGTGGATTCTCCTCGCCGTCGTGCTCGTCACCGCCGGGGCGATGCAATGGACCTCCTCGAATTCCCCGATTCACCCTCCCGACTCTAGCGGGATCCACCCGCGATCCGCGTGGGCCAAGTCCTCGAATGTCGACACGATGGCGCGCATGTGGAGCGTCGATCGCATCACGATTCACCACGAAGGCAGCGTCCCGTTCGAATCGAATGATCGTCGCGCGGTCGCCCGCCGGATCGAGGGCATCCGTCGACACCATCGTCAGGAACTCGGCTGGGCTGACATCGGCTACCACTACGTGCTCGATAGACTGGGCGAAGTGTGGGAGGCGCGCTCCCTTGAACATCAAGGCGCCCACGCCGGAACCCTCGCCCTCAACGAGGGCAACCTCGGCGTCGTGATCCTCGGAAACTACAACGATCAGCCGTTGAATTCCTCGCAAAAAGAAGGATTGGAGGACGCGTTGGAAACGTGGATGAACCGCTTCGGCGTCGAGGTCGACGACGTTCAATTGCACGGTGACCTCAAGCAGACCGATTGTCCCGGTACCGCGGTCCGCGACTGGTTCGTCGACTGGCAAACGCGCTACGAGGCGGACTGATGAATCTCAGCCAACTCTCAGTAACCGTGATCGCTCTAACGCTTGTCATTCTGCTGAGCGATCGCACTGCGCACGCGGACTTGGTCATCGAAGACCAGATATGGGGATTCACTGGTGCGGTGGTCGATGACGCGGTGCAACCATTCTCGGTGCTGATTCGCAACAACGGCGATGACCGCTACCGCGGCGTTCTTACGTTCTACGAAGTCGAACTCACCCAACAAATCGGCTTGGCCGAGAACTCGGAGCCGATCGTGATCGAGCCCGGCGGTCTTCGCTGGGTCCAGTTTTCACCACGTCCATTCGGCGGCCGGCAGTACGCGATCGGCACCGGACTGCTGTCCAGCCTCGACGTAGACCCGCCGCGATCGAACGGGCACGGACGCATCCGACTCGCCGCAGAGGACGAACAAGGGCCGCGCACCCCGTCGATCGCGTCGTTCCGTGAACGGCTCTTCCCGCGCGGCGTCAGCGCCCTTGTAGCCCTGCGCCAGGTTGTGATCGATCACACCCCGGAACTCGACAGCGCGCAACAGCAGGCCCTGCGCGACTGGGTGTGGCTGGGCGGAGAGCTCCATCTCCTTCGGGACGGACAAGGTCACTACCCAGCCCTACCCGGCCACCTCGCCGCACTATCCCCCACCGAAAAAGGCGAAGGATCGGCGATCGTCGAGACGCCGTTCGGATCCGGCACGATCGTTCTCCATCCGTTCGAGCGACACGAATGGGATGCGGCTTCGATCGGGCTGTCGAACCCGGTCGCGAACCAAGGCGCCCTGACCGACAACGAAGTGTTCAACGGCCTGACCAAGATGACCTTGGCGCGTCACCCGTGGGCACTGTTCTACTGCCTGGTCATCGTCCTGCTCGCGGGGGTGGGCCCGTTCAACTTTTGGTTGGCACGACGCGTTCGCCGCTACGGCTTTGCGTTACTGACGACGGTCGCCATCATCGGATCGTTCAGCTTCGGATTCTACTGGCTCGGCAAAGCGGGACAGATGAATTCGAGGGGGTTATACGAATTCACCTACGCTCGAGCGCTCGAAGACGGCTACTCGCTCAACTCCTGGAATCACCTCTTCGTGACGCGCGGCAATCGGTACGTCGTTCGGCAGAACCTCAGCTCGATGTACTCACACGTGGCGCGGTTCGGCAAGCGACGCGAGATTGAAGGCGGCACGATCAACGGACCCCAGGGCGCGGTGGCGCTCGACATTCCGGTCTACAGCTCGCGACAGTTCACCACGTCCGGCGTGCGGAGGAGTCGCTCGATCCTACTCGAGGCCGACTTCGAACGTCGCCGGTTTCGGATCGACATCCCTGCGCCCGAGGGTGGTCTCGACGGTACTCCTCCCGTATGGGCGTACTTCTATCGGGACGAGCAACTGATGTCCCTCGCGTTCGACGGTGATGGGTTTTGGACCGACTCGGGGCGCCGCAAACGACTGGGCAACAACACGTTCGATGCGAACGGACGACCTTCCAATGTTGTGACGTCTCTCCTCATCGATTCGAACGGAAGCTACTCCTCACCTGCCGAGCGGCAATGGGTATTCAACAGCCTGGCAAACGCCGTGGTAGCGAAGCAGATCCAACGCGACAGCTCGCCTCAGTTGTTCGTGTTCGCACCGGCGGCCGGCATGTTTCCCGCCGAGACCGGAGTCCCCGAGGTCACCCACTACGCCCTCTTCCATCACGTCCTCACAAAGAACGAGAACCGATGAGTGACAGTTCACAACCCAGCCTGGAGTCACCGGTGGCGACTCGTTGCGAGACTCCGGCCTTGGAAGTCCGCAACCTGTCGCACTCGTTCAAGAATCACCGAGCGCTTCAGGATGTGACGTTCTCGGTGGCCAAGCAGTCGATCCACGGATTCGTGGGGCCCAACGGCGCCGGCAAGACAACGACGCTCAAGGTGATCGGCACGCTGCTTCCGCCGCAGACAGGGCACGTCTCGGTGGCCGGCTACAACGTGGTCGGTCAAACGCAGCGAGTCCGAGGCAAGATCGGCTTCATGCCGGATCACTTCAGCATGTACCGGCACATGACGGTTCATGAGTACGTCGACTTCTTCGCCGCGGCCTACGGGATTCGTACACGCGACCGCGTGAAGATCGTCGACGACGTGCTGCTGCTGACCGATATGCTGGGACGACGACACGATCTCATTCGCGGCTTGAGTCGCGGCATGCAACAACGGGTCAGCCTGGCCCGGGTCCTCGTCAACGATCCGGAGTTGCTCCTCCTGGACGAGCCCGCTTCGGGCCTCGACCCGCGCGCTCGCATCGAACTCATGGAGATTCTGCGTGAGCTTCGAAACATGGGAAAAACTGTCTTTATCAGCTCGCACATATTGAGCGAGCTCGCGGATCTCTGTGACAGTGTCACGATCATCGATCGTGGCGAGGTGCGCTACACCGGACCGATGGACGATCTGTTGCACGACCGCGGAGGAGAAACCCGAAGCTACATCGTGTTGCTCGAAGAGCCGTGCGAGAACGTCTTGGCGACCTTGCAAGCGTCGCCCGGTGTCGTCGAGGCCAACGGCGAAGATTCGAAGTCCTTCTCGATCACGCTCGATCGAGAACAGACGAGTCCGGCGAACATTCTGCAGTGCTTCATCAGCGCCGGCGGCGCCATCGAAGCGTTCCGCGAGGATCGAAAGCACCTGAATCAGGCGTTCCTCGACCTGACCGAGCCCGGCGTCCGGTGACGAGAGACTAGTCCATGAACCCATCGATGTTTGCCCTGGTGCACCGCTCACTGCGCGTCGACAGCCGCTCGGTCTCGACCTACGTGCTGCGCTCCGTCGTCGTCTTCTTCGGGCTGCTCGGGGTGCTCGCCGCCCACAACAGCGGCTCCATCGGCGAGCCCGGCCTCGAAATGTTCAAGTCGTTGGTCTGGGTCAACATGTTCTTGATCACGATCGGCTCGGGGAACTTCTTCGGGACAGTGATCACCGAAGAAAAAGAAGACATGACGCTCGGCTTGCTTCGGATGACCGGGCTCAGTCCGTTGAACATCTTGTTGGGCAAGTCCGCTGGGCGATTGATCTCCGCCCTTCTCCTTCTGTTCATACAGATTCCGTTGGTGGTGCTCGCGGTTTCGTTCGGCGGCGCTTCCATCGATCAGGTGCTGTCCGCGTACGCAGTCCTCGGCGCGTACGTCGTCTTCATGGCCGGCATCGGGGTGCTCGCTTCCGTCGTCTCGAAGAGCAACAAGTCAGCCGCGGGTTTGATCCTGTTTCTGCTGATTCTCATTTGGTTCATGCCTGTGCTGACCCTAGGCGTGCTCGGACTGTTCGGAGGCGGATTCGGAGTCGGAACTGGCGGTCTTGCGGAGACCTACTTTGTTCCCGTGGTCGAGTGGTTCTGGTCCGTCAATCCGTACCTCGAGACGGGCAGGATTCTACGCATCGACTATGCCGGAGCTCCCACGACGCGCGTGATCATGTTCCTGCTCGGAGTCGCGGTCGGCGCGTTTCTAGCGGCGTGGGCCATTTTCCGTAAGGTGCGGACCTTCGATCAAGGCACGACCCCCGGCCGATCACTCGGCTTGGAGCGATTGACACGACGACGAAAGAGTCGCGTGATCTGGGCCTTCCCGGTGGCGTGGAAGGACTTCTACTACTTATCCGGCGGCCGCATAGGCATCGTCGTGAAGAGCGCGATCTATCTCAGTATAGCCCTCGGATTCGGCTACCTGATTCACTACAACTCGTCGGGCAGGGTGAAGTACACCGACCTGTTCGGTGGCATCCTCTGCAACATTGGGTGGATGGGTTTCGTCATCGAGCTTGGCGTGCTCTCGGGGCGGATCTTCCGCGACGAGATCAAGTGGCAGACTCTATCGGGCCTCGTCACATTGCCGCGACCGATGCCGGAGTGGATCTTCGAAAAGGTCTGCGGCTGCGCGTTGTCGTTGATTCCCGCCTTCGCGTCGTTCGTGTTCGGAGCGCTCATCGTGCTCGACGACGTTGGTGACTTCTTGGGGGACGTCCGCGATGAGCCGGGCTTCTGGGTCTTCTGTCTTTACGTCGCGGCTGCCATCCTGCTCACCAACTACTTGTCGCTGTTCCTGCGCTGGGGTGCCCTCGCCGCGGCCGGCTCCATCTGCGTCGTCTGTGGGATGATCTTCGCCTTTATCTGCTTCCAGATCCTGGGCATTCGTGATGAAGGTCCCGTGGTTGGATTCGCCGGATTCGCTATCTTGATGGCAATCGTGTTTCTACTGATTCGCATTCCTCAACGACTGCGAGTTCTGGCCGCGCAGTAAGGAGTGCTCATAAGAGAGCTCTCAACCGAGCGCTCGCCAGACACGAAAAAACCCTTCCTCCGCGAGACCGCGAAGGAAGGGTTTCTTCTTGCTTCGAGCGAACGCTCACAGTCGGATCAGTAGCGGTAGTAATCCGGCTTGAACGGGCCCTCGGCCGGAATACCGAGGTACTCCGCTTGCTCCGGGGTCAGGGTCGTCAACTTGACACCCAGCTGACCGATGTGCAGTCGAGCGACTTCCTCGTCGAGGTGCTTCGGCAGAACGTGCACGCCGACCGGGTACTTCTCGTTTTCCGTCCACAGCGCGAGCTGCGCGATGACTTGGTTCGAGAAGGAGTTCGACATGACGAACGACGGGTGACCCGTCGCACAGCCCAAGTTCACCAGACGACCTTCAGCCAAGACGATGACTTTGTGACCGTCCGGGAAGGTGTAGCGATCGACCTGCGGCTTGACGGTGTCACGATCGATGTCTTTGCGGTTATCCAGGTAGGACACGTCGATCTCGAGATCGAAGTGGCCGATGTTGCAGATGATCGCGTCGTTCGGCATGACTTCCATGTGCTCGCCGCGAATCACGTCTCGGCAACCGGTGGCCGTCACGAAGATGTTTCCTTGCGGAGCTGCATCTTCCATGGTCACGACCTGGAAACCCTCCATGCACGCTTGCAGCGCGATGATAGGATCGATCTCGGTGACAAGGACTCGGGCGCCGGCACGAGCGAGCGCTTGCACACAACCCTTACCGACGTCGCCGTAGCCACAAACGACCGCAGTCTTACCGGCGATCATGACATCGGTCGCCCGCTTGATACCGTCGACGAGCGACTCACGACAGCCGTAGAGGTTGTCGAACTTGCTCTTGGTCACGGAGTCGTTGACGTTGATCGCCGGGACTTTGAGCGTCCCCTTCTCGACCATCTTGTAGAGGTTGTGAACCCCGGTCGTGGTCTCTTCCGACAGCCCTTTGACTCCGCCGATGAACTGCGGGTAGCGACTGTGAACAAGCTCGGTCAAGTCGCCACCGTCGTCGAGGATCATGTTCAGCGGCTGGCCGTCCGCGAAGACGATAGTCTGATCGATGCACCAGTCGTACTCTTCGTCGGTCTCGCCTTTCCAGGCGTACACCGGAACACCGGTCGCAGCGATCGCCGCGGCCGCGTGATCTTGCGTCGAGAAGATGTTGCAAGAGCTCCACTGAACCTCGGCTCCGAGCGCAGTGAGCGTCTCGATCAGCACGGCGGTCTGAAGGGTCATGTGGAGGCAGCCCGCAATGCGCGCGCCCTTGAGAGGCTGAGACTTGCCGTACTTCGCACGAAGTGCCATCAGGCCCGGCATTTCGTTCTCGGCAATGTCAATTTCCTTACGGCCCCACTCGGCCAAGGAAATGTCGGCGACTTTGTATGGCGCCTTTTCGGCGGTCTTGAGATCGCTCATCGGATCGGTCCTTTCTTGCGGACGGGTTCGCCGATATCGGTCGAACTCGGCCTTCGAACAGTGTCGTTCGAACTTCTGTCGCATCGAGTGCGCGGATCAGAATCAAATTGTATTCCGGCGAGAACTAGCCCCACGGGCGCCTGCCATCGCCAATCTCTCGGCGGGCGCGTCAACGAGGATAGACGAGCCCAAGCGCCTTCGACGACCGCAGTTGGGTCGTTCCTGCTGGAAGGCACCTGGCCAATCAATCCGTCTAACAAGATACACAGATATATCGAACGTTCAATGCCATTTCGACAGAGGGTTTTAGACGATTTTGGCAGAGCCGGAGTTCGGGCGGTCTCGACCGAAACGTCCTAACCCTAGTCCTGGAAATGCTCTACACGGTCTGAGATCGACTGGCGTCGCCCGTGCATTAGGCTCGCTACAGATCGCCCCGCTTCCGAAGGAGGAAACTGTGATCTTCGATCCTCGATATTTCTTCGTCGTCGGCCCCTTCATGCTGCTCGCCCTCGCGGCGAGCTTCTACGTGAAGAGCGCGTTTCGCCAATGGTCCAAGTACGGCATTCGTCGAGGCATGAATGGCGCACAGATCGCAGCTGAGGTGATCCGCGCGGCGGGAATCCAAGGCGTCCGGATCGAACGCGCGTCGGGGTTTCTCTCGGATCACTACGACCCCCGAGAGCGCGTCGTCCGCCTGTCACCGCAAGTCCACGACTCGACCAGTATCGCGGCGTGCGCCGTCGCGGCCCACGAAGTCGGGCACGCGATTCAACACCAACACCGGTACGCGCCACTCGCCCTGCGAAACGCCGCCGTTCCGACGGCGTCGATCGGATCGAGCTTCGGGGTCGGTGCCATGCTCCTGGGCCTCGTCTTCTCCGCGAAGCCGCTCATCGCCATCGGGATCATTCTCTTCTGCGCCGTGGTCTTGTTTCAACTCATCACACTGCCGGTGGAGTTCGACGCCTCACGTCGAGCCAAAGCGATTCTGCTCGACGGCGGCTTCGTCAACGAGGAGGAAGCCGTGGGTGTCCGGCGTGTTCTCAACGCAGCCGCATTGACGTACGTCGCCGCCGCGCTCACGTCCATCGCGACGCTCGTCTACTACCTCGGGTTTCTCAGATCTGACGACTGATACCGCCGCCGCTGTTCGGACGCGCGTGATCTGGAATGCGCCCGCGCAAGCGGGCGCGGCAATCTTCCCTCGCATTCCGGTTTCTTCTATCCTGCCCGGCTGAATCGTTCGCAAGATCGCAGCCGAGTGTTAGGAGTGCGGAATGTCCGAAACCATCGAGAATCTCTTTTCCGAAGATCGCACGTTTCCGCCGTCTCCCGAGTTCGCCGCCGCGGCCAACGCAACTCCGGAGATCTACGACCGTGCGGCAGAGGATCGCCTCGCCTTCTGGGCAGACGAGGCGGCCAAACTCCAGTGGCGAGCTCCGTGGAGCAAGGTCCTCGACGATTCCAAGGCGCCGTTTTACCAGTGGTTCGTCGACGGCAAACTGAACGTCACCGAAAGCTGTCTCGATCGTCATCTCGACAAACGAGGCGATCGTATCGCGTTCTACTGGGAGGGCGAACCCGGAGACAAACGAACCTTCACCTATCGAGAGCTTTACGAAGAAGTCTGCCGCTGTGCCAACGCCCTCAAGGCGATGGGTGTCACCAAGGGCGACTCGGTTGCGATCTACCTCGGTATGGTTCCCGAGCTACCCGTCGCCATGCTGGCGTGTGCTCGCATCGGTGCCGCACATTCGGTGGTGTTCGGAGGATTCTCGACCGACGCCTTGGTCGAGCGCATCAATGACGCAAACTCCGTCGCCGTGATCACCGGCGACGGTGCGTGGCGTCGCGGCAACGTGGTCCCACTCAAAGAGAACGTCGACCGCGCACTGCCGAACACTCCGTCCGTCAAAAACGTGCTCGTCGTCCGACGAACCGAGAACCCGGTCGAGTGGCAAGACGGACGTGATCACTGGTACCACGACGTGGTGCCGGCCGCATCCGCCGACTGCCCCGCCGAAACGATGGACTCCGAAGACCTACTCTTCGTGCTCTACACCTCGGGGTCGACCGGCAAGCCGAAGGGGATTGCGCATTCATGTGCGGGCTACTTGACCGGCGCCGCGTCGACGCACCGTAATGTGTTCGACATCAAAGACGACGACGTCTACTGGTGCACGGCTGACTGCGGTTGGGTGACCGGACACACGTACATTGTCTACGGCCCTCTCGCCAACGGCTGTACCAGCCTCATCTACGAAGGCACGCCAAACCACCCGGATCAGGATCGTTGGTGGAAGCTGATCGCCGACTACAAGGCGACCATCCTGTACACCGCTCCGACCGCGATTCGAACCTTCATGAAGTGGGGAGTCGAATTCCCCCAACGCCACGACCTCACGAGCCTTCGCTTGATTGGCACCGTCGGCGAGCCTATCAACCCCGAGGCGTGGATGTGGTATCACGAACACATCGGCGGCGGCCGCTGCCCGATCGTCGACACGTGGTGGCAGACCGAGACCGGGTGCATCATGATTTCGCCGCTTCCCGGAGTGACCGAGACGAAACCAGGTTCGGCGACGGTCGCCATGCCAGGCATCGCGGTCGACGTGGTCAACGAAGAGGGAGAGTCAGTCGGGCGCGGGCACGGCGGATACCTGGTTGTTCGCGAGCCGTGGCCGTCGATGCTGCGCACGATCTACGGCGACCCGGATCGCTACCGAGAGGTCTACTGGAGCAAGTTCGACGGTTTGTACTTTGCCGGCGACGGTTGCAAGATCGACGACGACGGCTACCTGTGGCTGCTCGGGCGCGTCGACGACGTCATGCTGGTTTCGGGCCACAACATTTCGACGACCGAGGTCGAATCGGCGTTGGTCGATCACCCCGCCGTCGCGGAATCAGCGGTCGTTGGCCGCAAGGATGATCGCACCGGTCAAGCCATCGCGGCGTTCGTCGTTCTGCGGGGCGACCAGCAAGGCAGCGAAACGCTTCTCCAGGAATTGCGGCTGCACGTCGCGGCGAAGATCGGCCCTATCGCAAAGCCCGCCTCGATCGTGTTCACGGACGACCTTCCGAAAACTCGCAGCGGAAAAATCATGCGACGCTTACTGCGGGACATCTCGGAGGAACGTCAACTCGGCGACGTCACGACCCTTGCCAATTCCGACATCGTCGAAGCGATCCGAGATCGCGCTCACGCCGCGTCCGACGAAGAGTGATCGGGATCGCGGAGTTCGGGAAGATTCAGCGGAGGGTGGCCGGACTTCTGGCGGACCCACTGCAACGCCTTGGCGATGCTCGGTCGGCGGACGATCCAGAGTTCCATCCGTCGCTTGCCGGGGAAGGTGGTCATTCCGAGTCCGACCAGCATGACGAGAATTCCCTGCCCGGGCAGCGGGATCAGAATGATGCCGATCACGATGAGCGCCGCCCCCATGAGGTTGCGCGCGACCAACACCGTCCAACGCCACGCCGGATGCCGCTCTTGCCAGTCGAGCCGAGGCGGCTCCGAATCGGCGAAGTAATCCTCGGGAATCGCCGCGACCAAGAACGGTATCGCAACAATGGAGAAGACGAACATGACTGCGGAGCACCCGATAAGCCACGCGTCGAGGGAAGGGTACTCGGCCTTCCACTCTTGATAGGTGTCGACGATTCCCGTGTCGCACCCCGTCAAGAAGACGAGGGCGAGGGCTGGGAGCCGCGTCGCGAGGGGGACAGTGAGTCTCAAGAACGAGCCTCAACGTTCGCGATAGACGATGCGTCCCTTGGTGAGGTCGTACGGGGAGAGATGGATCGTGACGTTGTCGCCCGGCAGGATTTTGATGTAGTGCTTGCGCATCTTCCCGGAGATGTGGGCGAGGACGACGTGACCGCTCTCGAGTTTGCAACGGAAGAGCGCGTTCGGTAGCGCCTCCGACACCGTTGCCTGTACTTCGATCGCTTCCTCTTTAGCCACGTGGGCTGCCTCTTTTCTTGATGGGCTCGTAATCCGCGCTGACGCACTGTCGCGCGCTGTGTTTCGCGGGGCCCTTGGACGTGGAATCGGCCCGGCAGTCGTGACGTGAGCCACTGTTCTGTTGTCACTGCCGGATTTGGAACGGGAACGATAACCATTGAGCCGGTTCGAGACCAGCCCCAAGTACGGGCCCTGTCGGCAAAAATGACGAACCGCGGCGCCCCTATCCGGGACGGACGTCGATCGCTCCCCGGCCCCGTTGGAGATGGGTCAGAGCGACCGCCAACGCGTCAGCGGCGTCGTGAGGCTGCGGTGGAGCGGCTAGGCTCAACAGCAGGGCAACCATGCTCTGGACCTGTATCTTCGAAGCGCGGCCGCTGCCGGTGACCGCCTGCTTGATACTCGTCGCGGCATACTCGACGACCGGCAGCCCCGCGATCGCACCCGAGAGGATACACGCGGCGCGACCCTCACCGGCCAGCAGCGCGCTTCTCGGGCTCTTGCCCTGAAACACTTCTTCAACCGCGAGAATCGTCGGGCGGTACTCCTCGATCACCGCCTGCAGACCGCGGTACACCGTGAGCAGCCGGTCGGCGTGCGACTGGTCGGTGCTTGTTCGAATCACGCCGTATCCCTCGTGAGTGAGGTCCCGTCCAGTACGAACGACGACCCCCCAACCGGCCTTCGCGAGGCCAGGATCGACCCCGAGAACCCGGTCCACAGACGAGGAACCCGAGCGATCAATCATGATAGATCGACTCGCGCTGGCGGTAGATGATTCGGATCGGAATCTCTTCGAACGGCAGCATCTCTCGGAATCGATTCTCGATCGTCCGTCGGTAGTGCCCCGAAAAGAACTCCGCCTTGTTGACCGAAAGCACGAGAGTCGGCGGCGCCGTCGTCACTTGGGTGGCGAAGAAGATCTTCGGGTAGTTGTTGTGCTTCGGCCGAGGCATCGGTCCGTTCATGATCGTCTCGACGGCGCGGTTGAGTACACCGGTCCCGACGCGCGCTTGGAACTGCTTCGCCAGAGATTGCGCGACACTGATCACGTCCCAAATATTGCGTCCATCCTTGGCCGTCAAGTAGACGATCGGAGCGTAGGACAGGCCGCGCAGGGACTTGGCGATGTACTCTTCGTACGTCGCCATGTCGGTGCGGTCGGCGACCAAGTCCCATTTGTTCACCGCGATCACGCACGGGCGATGTTCGGAAACGATGTCCGACCCGATACGCTTGTCGAGTTGCGAGATCCCGTGCTCGGCGTCGATCATGAAGAGCACCACCTCGGCTCGACGGATCGCGTCGAGCGAGCGCACTTGCGCGTAGAACTCAACCGAGTCTCGGAGCTTCGCCTTACGCACCAGGCCGGCGGTATCGATGGCAAGGAACTCCTTGCCGTCCTTCATGAAGCGAACATCGACGGCGTCTCTCGTGGTACCGGGAATCTCGCTAACGATGACCCGCTCTTCATTGAGGATCGCGTTGATGAAGGTCGACTTGCCAGCGTTCCGACGACCGACCAGGGCAATACGGAGCGCCGGGTCTTCCCGCGCCTCTTCGACTTCTTCCGGGAGCGCGGCGACGATGCGTTCGCGCAAATCGTACAGCCCCTCGTTGTGCTCGGCGGAAATCGGAAGCGGTTCTCCGAGACCAAACGCGAAGAACTCGCCGATCCCGAGCCGCGCCGAATCCGACTCGCACTTGTTCGCGAGAAGAAACACCGGGACGTCGCCTTCGCGGAGCCGCTGGGCCACTTCGACGTCGACCGGGTGCGGCCCTTCGCGCGCGTCGACCAGGAACAGAATCAACTGGGCGTTGTCGATCGCCGTGTCGATCTGGAGGTGAATGTCTCCGCTGAGATCGTGGTTGTCGACGATGCCGATGCCGCCGGTATCGATCATCTCGACCGTTCGATCATCCATTTCGACTTCCGCCGCGATTCGATCCCGGGTCACTCCGGGTCGATCGTGCACAATGCTAATTCGACGTCCGGCCAACCGGTTGAGGAGCGTCGACTTGCCGACGTTCGGCCGACCGACGATCGCGACCATGGGCAAGGTCATCTCGAGTCCTCTTCTTCGCGAGGCGACCACACGATCAAGTGCAGTATGGCCAGTATGGTTTTTCCGTCACAAATGGTTCCGTCACGGACTTGCTCCCGAAGTTCCGAAAGCGAACGGGTACGAACTTCCAGGCACTCTCCCGCGTCGAGGTTCTGAGCCGTTGGACGCAACCCGCGCGCGACGAAGACGTGCATGTGCTCGTCGGTAATCCCGGGAGCCGGAAAGAAATCGACGAGCCGCTCCATGGTGGTCGCCGCGTACCCGGTCTCTTCTTCGAGCTCCCGTCGCGCGGCGACCTCAGGATCTTCGCCGAGCTCGAGCGTACCGGCCGGGAACTCGAGAATGAACCGGCCGAGCGTCGATCGGTACTGCTCGAGAACCAGCAGTCGCCCGTCGTCCAAGAACGGCACGATGACCGCCGCGCCCGGATGGACGACGACGTCACGCGCCTCGACAACGCCGTGCGGCAAACGCTCGGTACGCCGCTCGAGTCGGTAGCGTGGGGTCTCGACGAGCACTTCGACGTCGAGGATTTCAGAACGGCCCTCGGCGCAACTCATGATCGACTCCCGCCAGCGGCGAGACGCTCGGCGTCGAACGACGCTCTGAGCGCAACCATCAAGATCGACACGTCGGCCGGAGTGACCCCTGCAATCCGACCGGCCTGCGCTAGCGTCTCGGGTTGGAATCGGCTCAGCTTTTCGCGCGCTTCATTGCGCAAACCCGAAATAGACTCGTAGGTAAACGACTCGGGTAACCGCCACTCTTCCATGCGCCGTAACTTGTCGATCTGATTCTGCTGCCGCGTGATGTAGTGTTCGTATCGAGCGCTGATCGCCACCTGCCGCAGAACTTCCACCGGTAGCTCGGCCAGATCGAGATCCGGTGCGATCGGGTAAAGGTCGGAGATGTCGGCGCCCGGACGTTTGAGGATCTTGATCAACGGAGCCCCGTCGACGAAGCGACCCCGCAACGTCTCGAGCGTCGATTCGATCGTCGCTCGCTTCGCGCGCAACCGATCCGCCGAGGCGTGATCGACGAGGCCCAGGGATTCGCCCACCTCCATGAGCCGAAGGTCAGCATTGTCGTGACGCAAGAGCAGCCGGTATTCGGCGCGAGAGGTGAACATGCGGTACGGCTCGCGCGGGTCGCAGCGCACCAAGTCATCGGCCAGTACGCCGAGGTACGCTTGATCGCGTGAAAGCACGAACGGCTCATCGCCGGAGAGCGCGCGCGCCGCGTTGACGCCAGCGAGGAAGCCTTGAGCCGCCGCTTCTTCGTAGCCCGACGTGCCGCAGATCTGACCGGCCAAGTAGAGACCCGGGAGGTTTCGAGTTTCGAAGGTGACGCGAATCTGATGCGGCGGGAAGAAGTCGTACTCGACCGCATAGCCGTACTTGAGAAACTTCGCGTTCGCGCATCCCGGAAGGCCGCGAATGACGCCTTCTTGAACGTCGGCGGGCAAGCTAGTCGACACGCCGTTGATGTACATCGAATCGGTATCGACGCCTTCGGGTTCGAGGTGCACGGTATGGCCGGTGCGCTCGGGAAAGCGGACGACCTTGTCTTCGATCGACGGACAGTAGCGTGGGCCGACGCCTTCGATGTCGCCGGAGTACATCGGCGAGCGCGCGATGTTGTCGCGAATCAAATCGTGAATGGCGGCATCGGTCCGAGTCACGTGGCAGTGAATCCACTCACGCCGCGGGGGCGGAGTGAAGTGCGAGAACCCATCCGGTTCATCGTCGCCCGGCTGTACCTCGAGCTGACTGAAGTCGATGCTGGCTTTCGACAGTCGCGGCGGGGTACCGGTCTTGAGTCGTCCCGACTCAAAGCCGAGTCTCGTGAGTGCACCGGACAAACCGGCGATGGCGCCTTCGCCAACCCGTCCGCCTTCGGTGCGCTCTTCACCGGTGTGCATCAACCCACGAAGGAATGTCCCGTTTGTGAGAATCACCGCACGAGCGGAGACCTCGCTGCCGTCAGCCAGAACGATCCCGGCGACACGACCGTCTCGTACGAGGAGGTCTTCGACCGCTCCTTCGAGCACGCTCAGTCTTTCGGTCGCTCTGACACGTTGTTGCATGGCGCGGGCGTACTGAGTCTTGTCGACTTGCGCCCGTAGGCTCTGAACCGCTTCGCCCTTCGATGTGTTGAGCGTTCGGTACTGGATAGCCGTGACATCCGTCACCTGCCCCATCGCCCCGCCGAGTGCATCGATCTCGCGAACGAGTTGACCCTTGCCGACGCCGCCCATCGCGGGATTGCACGACAACGCGCCGATCGTGTCGCTGCGTAGGGTCGCCAGGCAGACACGCGCTCCCAAACGCGCTGCGGCCAGCGACGCTTCACAGCCGGCGTGTCCACCACCGACGACCACAATGTCGAACGACTGAGTCATTTCGAAAACGTCCGATGAAGTCGCGGCCAGCAAGCAAACTGGCGCGGAACAAAAGGGAAAAGAATGAAAGTGCTGAAGAGGAGGCTGTTCTGGCCACGGCAGTCCGCTTGTCTCCGCCGGGGCCGGACCGCTCGGTCGCCACGCCTGTGTTGCGCATCCCAGTGTTGCGCATCCCATGTTACCGGTAGAACATCCGTCAGCATTCTCGGGGCGGGGAATGATAGCACTGGGCGTGACCGTGTCCACGCCCCTTCAGCGTCACTCCCGAGCGGGTTATACTGAAACTAGGATAGCGCTCCCACGACATTGACTCCGCGATTGCTCTCAACTGGCGAGGTTTGCCCCTATGGTCTCTCGGTTCTCGGTCTCCTCCGTCGCGCTCGTGCTCTTCCTCCTGAGCGGGTCCGTCGCGGCACAATCGCTTCCCCTACCGACCACCCTCGAGGACTTCTTTCAACCGGGGACCCAGCCGAACACGTTGACCGACGCCCTCATCGGCGGAACCGGCTGCACCACCTGCCACGCTGGATTCGACACGGAAACGGCGCCCTACGACCACTGGCAAGTCTCCATCATGGCTCAGGCGACCCGTGATCCGCTGTTCTACGCTTGCCTGGCCGTCGCCGAACAAGACGCTGAGTTTGTCGGCGATCTCTGTATTCGTTGTCACTCACCGATCGGCTGGCTCGACGGAAACAGCACGCCGACCGACGGCAGCGCGCTGACCGGAATCAGCGAGTTCGACGGGGTGACGTGCCACTTCTGCCACCGTATGGTCGATCCCGTCTATCAGCCCGGCGAAAGTCCCGCCGACGACGCTGGTATCCTCGCCCTGATCGCGCCGCCAGTGCTCGACCAACACTCCGGTCAGTACATTGTCGATCCGGAAGATCGCCGTCGCGGCCCGTTCGATCTCGTCCCGTTCTTCGGATTTCACGAGTGGCGCAAATCACCGTACCACCAGAAGTCGAGCATGTGCGGCACCTGCCACGACGTCAGCAATCCGGCCTTCCTCAAAGACGGTGACGACTACGTTCTGACCGATGTCGACGAAGCGCATCCGACCCACAACCGCTACGACGAATTCCCCATCGAGCGAACGTTCAGCGAATGGGCCATGAGTGACTTCGCCCTCGGCCCGATCGACATGGGCGGACGGTTCGGCGGAAACCTGACCGAAGTCAGCACCTGCCAAGACTGCCACATGCCGGACACCAGCGGCTACGCCTGCACCTTTACCGGTAGCGCCATCTTCCGTGACGATCTTCCCCAGCACAATTTCAACGGATCACATACTTGGGTCCTGGACGCGATCATGAATCTCGACCTAACGTTGGAGCTGTATCCGGAGCCGGCCTACATGAATCCGGTCCAACTCGACCAGGCGAAGGATCGTAATCGCGACATGTTGGCACTCGCGTCCGATATGGAACTGACGCAACAAGGCTCACAACTCAACGTGCGCATCATCAATCAAACGGGACACAAACTTCCGAGCGGCTACCCCGAGGGACGCCGAATGTGGTTGAACGTCAAGTACTACGACAGCCTGGGCACGCTGATCGCGGAACGAGGTCACTACGACTTCTCGACCGCAGACCTGACGACGAGCGACACGAAAGTCTACGAAGCGAAGCTGGGAGTCGACGCCGCGATGGCGGCGACCACCGGGTTGCCGGAGGGACCGACGTTCCACTTCGCGCTCAACAACAAGTACTACAAAGACAATCGAATTCCGCCGCGCGGGTTCACCAACGCCGCGTTCGAAGCGATTCAGGCGGCCCCAGTCGCCTACACGTACGTGGACGGCGTGTACTGGGACGACACGCTCTACGACTTGCCGGCCGGGACCGACAGTGCAGAGGTGACGCTCTACTATCAGACGGCGTCGAAGGAATACATCACCTTCCTGCGTGACGCGAACATCACCAACGACGCCGGGGAGATCCTGCACGAACAGTGGGAGCTCCTCGACAAAGGTCCGCCCGTGGTGATGGACAGCGCGACCATCGTCTTCGCCGGGCTCGACTTCTCCCGCGGCGATTGCAATCAAGACGGCATGTACGACATCAGCGACGCGGTGTTCCATCTCGCGGCGTTGTTCGTCGCCGGGACGACTCCGGATTGCGCGGACGCTTGCGACACCAACGACGACGGCGCGCTGAACATCGCGGACCCTGTCTACTCGATCTCCTACTTGTTCCTGATGGCCGCGCCGCCCGCCGATCCGTTCCCCGCTTGCGGCCCCGATCCCACGCGCACCGATAGCCTCGGCTGCCCGCTGACCGGCTGCCCCTGATCCGCAACCGAAGTGGCCTGGTCGGCAATGTCGCCGACCGGAAACCCCTGGCTGGCTCCAGAGTTACGTGGCGGGCTCACGCCGACCGGGACGCCCGGCCGAGAACTTAGGTAGTCGCGCGGCTCCGGAGTGCCGGATCAGCGCCGAACCTCCCGAGGCCCACCGGTGAGTCGCATGCAGAACACTCCCAACGTCCTATTCGTCGAGAGCTCCGAGTTGTGGGGCAAGATGCTCGGCCAGATCTGCGACCGGCTCGACCTGCGTCTGCGCATTGCGCCGGACGTCGCGTCCGCGTTGAGCGCCATCGCCAACGAGATCCCCTCGACGGTGGTAGCTGGCTACGAACACCGAGACTTCACGGCGATGAGCCTCGTCGCCGCCCTGCGGAGCGATCGAGCTCGCGCGAGCATCCCGATCGCGTTGCTCACCTCTTCGGACCGCGATGCGTTCGGCTGCGCCTACACCCCGGATCTCGTGATAAAGCGAGACGCCGACTGGACACAGCACGTCGAACGATTCCTCGAACCGGTTCGGGAAGCGCGCGAGGCGTGGGAGGTCGAACAGAAACCGACCGTGATGCTCGTCGAGGACAATATGTCACTGCAATACGTCGCCGGCCAGTTCCTACACGTAGCCGGCTATGACGTGACCATCGCCGAGAACGGTCGCCAAGCGCTCGACCTGCTCGAGAGCCGATCGTTCGACATGATCTTCATGGATATCGAGATGCCCGAGATGGATGGCCGTGAAGCGATCAAGCACATTCGCGCGTCCGGAATCGAGACCCCGGTCGTTGCGTTGACCGGGCACGCCCGGGAAGCGTTCGAAGAGGAAGCGTTGAGCCTCGGCTTCAACGCTCTGTGCAGCAAGCCTGTGCAAAGGAGCGTGCTGATCGAAGCGTGCGCGCTGCAGCTCGCGCAGTGACAGTTGCGGCATAACAGCACAGCGCTAGTTGCGCACGAAATGGTCGATCAGCCGAGCGGCCTCTACCACATTCCGAGTTCGAGCTTCGCCGCTTCGGACATCAACTCCGGAGTCCAGGTCGGATCCCAGACAATGTCCACTTCCACCTTCGACACACCGTCGAGCGCCATGAGCTTCGTCTCGACCTCGGCGGGCAGCGACTCCGCCGCTGGGCAGTTCGGCGAGGTGAGCGTCATGCGAATGGTGAGCAGCTCATCGTCACCCGGCAGAATATCGTAGATCAGTCCGAGCTCGTGAATGTCGACCGGAATCTCTGGATCGTAGATCGTCTTGATGACCTCAACCGCACGATCCTCCAAGGAGCTCGGGGCGCCAGAGTCCTGAACGGCAGAGCCCTGAGCGGCAGAGTCCTGAGCGGCAGAGTCCTGAGCGGCAGAGTCCTGAGCAGCAGAGTCCTGAGCAGCAGAGTCCTGAGCAGCAGAGCCGGATGCTCCAGAGTCCGGGGTATTGGCCGCCTGCTCGGCACCGTTCTCCGGGGCCGCGGGATCGGAAGCTCCAGCCGCGTCGGGGCCGGAATCAGCGTGGTTCGTCATGGTGCATGCTTTCTCGAGCTATTCTTCGGTGGAAACGGGTGCGTCGGTTTCTTGAGAGAGGGCGGCGGACCAAGTGTGCCACACCAACGTCGCGCACTTCACGCGGGCCGGGAACTCGCACACGCCCTGAAACACCAGCAGCTTGCCGAGCAGCTCTCGATCCGCGTCGGACAAGTTTAGCTCCGTCGAATCGGCGGTGACCAGTCGTGAGAACGCGTCGAAGACGGCGCGCGCCTCCTCCAACGAACGTCCCTTCAGCACGTCGGTCAGCATCGATGCCGACGCTGTAGAAATTGCGCAACCGGCCCCATCGAATCGCACGTCGTCGATTCGATCATCCTGAATCTGCAGGTAGACCGTGACGCGATCACCACAGAGCGGGTTGTAACCGTCGGCCTTGTGGCTGGCGGTCTCGAGCGGACCGAAGTTACGCGGCTGACGATTGTGATCGAGAATGACCTCCTGGTAGAGGTCCCTGAGATCGGACATTAACGAAAGACCTCTCGACACACTTCGACTGCGGCGACCAGACGCACAACATCATCCATGGTGTTGTAGCAACCAAACGAAGCGCGAACCGTGGCCGGTACCTTGAAGTGGTCCATGACCGGCTGCGCGCAGTGGTGTCCCGCGCGGACCGCGACTCCTTCGCGGTCGAGGATCGTACCCACGTCGTGCGGATGCACCCCGTCGATCACGAAGCCGACCACGGCGGCCTTTTCTGGCGCGGTACCGACCACCGTGATCCCGCCCAAGTCGACCAACTGGGTCGTCGCGGCTGCGAGCAATGACTCCTCGTGAGCGGCGAGCTGATCGAAATCGATGCCGTTGAGATAGTCGATAGCCGCGCCGAGTCCGATCGCCCCGCCGATGTTCGGCGTGCCCGCTTCGAACTTATGCGGAATGTCGTTGTAAACGGTCTCCTCGAACGAGACCTTCGTGATCATCTCACCGCCACCCTGGTACGGCGGCATAGCCTCGAGGTGGGACGCCTTACCGTAGAGGGCACCGATCCCGCTCGGGCCGTACATCTTGTGCGAAGAGAACGCGTAGAAGTCGACGTCGAGCGCGCGCACGTCGACGTGCCGGTGCGGCACCGCCTGAGCCCCGTCAATCATGACGGACACGCCGGCCTTCTTGGCGTGCGCAATCATGGCCTCGATCGGTAGCACAGTGCCGAGCGAGTTCGAAATGTGCGCGAACGACGCGAAGCGAGTTCGCTCAGTGATCTTTGCTGCGAACTCATCCGCCGAAACGGCGCCGTGCTCGTCGATCGCAACGACGACTAACTTTGCCCCCGTCGCTTCTGCCACGAGTTGCCACGGAACAATGTTGGAGTGGTGCTCGAGCCCGGTGATAAGAATCTCGTCGCCCGGCTGTAGCCGCGGTCGCACAAAACTCTGGGCCACCAAGTTCACCGCCTCGGTCGTCCCTCGGACGAACACGATCTCTCGAGAATCGCCCGCTCCGATGAAGTCCCGAACCCTATCACGAGCTCCCTCGTACCGCCGAGTCGCACGCTGACTGAGCTCGTGAACGCCTCGATGGACGTTGGCGTAGTCATGCAAGTACAGGGAGTCCATCGCGGCGATGACCGCACGCGGCTTCTGCGCGCTGGCCGCGCTATCGAGATAGACGAGGGGCTTGCCGTGGACTTCCTGGTCGAGGGCCGGGAAGTCCGCCCGGATGGCTGCGACGTCAAAGGTCGCTCGCCGATCACTCTTTGAATCCAACGCGCCTCCTTCCGCCCGTTCGTGAGCCGTCAACATTCTCAAGCGCCCTCGGCATTGACGAGCGCCGATTGGATCGCGTCGCGAAGGAGGAGCTCGACGGTTTCACGGATCCCGTCATGTGAAATCACTTCAACGACTTCACCCGCGAACGCTTGGGTGAGCAAGTGACGCGCGGCCACTTCGGAAAGGCCACGACTACGCAGGTAGAAGATCGCGTCTCGATCCAACTGACCGATCGTCGCGCCGTGCGTGCAGCGCACGTCGTCGGCGTAGATTTCCAAGCACGGCTTCGAGTTGGCCGTCGCGGTATCGGTCAACAGAAGGTTGTTGTTCGACTGCTTGGCATCGGTCTTCTGGGCGTCGGCGTAGACGTTGATCTTGCCGCGGAAGTTAGCGGTAGAACGGCCGCCGAGGACGCCACGGTACAGCTCCCAGCTCGTACAGTGCGGCACCAAGTGGTGCAGCGTGGTGAAGCAGTCGACCTGTTGATCACCGTCCGTAACGTAGAGACCGTTGAGATCGCAATGGCTCGAGGAGCCGTCCAACCGCACGTCGATCTCGTTGCGAACTAGCGCCGCCCCGAAACAGAACATGTGGTTGCCGTAGACCGCGCCTTGTCCCACGCCGGCGTGGGTCTGCGCAAAGTGGTAGGCGCTGTCCGATTCGCGAATGAGTTTGACGTGGTCGAGCCGTCCGTTCGCTCGCACCGTCACCCGAGTGCTCGCGTTGGAGAACGCCTGCGCCGTGGTTCCACCGTAGGTCTCGACGATGGTTGCCGTGGCCCCAGCGCCGACCCGAAACACGTTGCGCACGTGTCCGGCGCGAGCTTTGGACTGCTCCGTGGACAGGTAGACGATTTCGATCGGAGCGTCGATGACCATTTCGGATGGGACGTCGATGAACGCGCCGTCGGTGAACAACGCACCGTTGAGCGCGCCGAACGCCGAGCCTTCGGTTTCGACGTCGGACTGCAAGCTAGCGTCGGTCCACGCCGCCGACATCGGCAGCACCCGTGCCCCCGTCGTGGACGTCGTCGAACTCGCGGCATCGAAACGCCCATCGACGAAGACCAATCGAGGTCCGCCGAGGCCGCTGATGCCGTAGGCATCGAGGGCGTCCGCAGCCGCGGGCGCGGTCGAGGCGACACGCGGGAACGGCTGCTTGGTGACCGCCGAGAGATTCGTGTACTTCCAGTCTTCGTCACGTCGCTTGGGAAAGCCCAGCTCTTGAAAACGAGCGATGGACCGACGACGGTAGTCGACGAGCCAGCTCGGCTGCTTGCTATTGTCACCGTCGACGCTCGACTGGAACTCGTCGTAGTAGGAACTGACCGATTCGACCACGCTAGGACCCCGATCCAGCTGCGGAGGCGAGCCCCTCGTCGACCCACGAATAGCCTTTGTCTTCCAACTCGAGCGCCAACTCTTTGCCGCCCGACTTGACGATCCGCCCCTTGTGCAGCACGTGCACGAAGTCCGGGATGATGTAGTTGAGCAAGCGCTGGTAGTGGGTGACGACGACGAATCCGCGGTCAGCGCCACGCAGCTGGTTGACGCCGTCGGCGACGGTCTTGAGCGCGTCGATGTCGAGTCCGGAGTCGGTCTCGTCGAGAATCGACAGCTTCGGATCGAGCACTGCCATCTGCAGGATCTCGTTGCGCTTCTTCTCGCCGCCCGAGAACCCGTCGTTGACCGGACGCTTCAGGAAGCTCTCGTCCATGCCGACGAGCTTGAGCTTGTCACGGATCAGAGCGAGAAAATCCATGGCGTCGAGATCGTTCTCCCCGCGGTGCGCGCGAACGGCGTTGAGCGCAGCCTTCAGAAAGTAGCTGTTATTCACGCCGGGGATCTCGACCGGGTATTGAAACGCGAGGAAGACACCCTTGCACGCACGCTCCTCGGGAGCCATGTCGAGCAGGTCTTTGCCCTGATAGCTCACCGTCCCGGCGGTGACCTCGTACTCTTCGCGTCCGGCCAACACGTTGGCCAGAGTACTTTTGCCGGACCCGTTCGGTCCCATGATCGCGTGGACCTCTCCGGCGTTCACCGTGAGGTCGATTCCGCGAAGGATCTCGTTGCCTTCGACGCTCGCACAGAGTCCTTTGATTTCGAGCAGGGTGCTCATGACTTGTCTCTCTTCGCCCGCAGGCCTTGGCTGTTCGTTGATTCTCTTAGGCAATGATCTGTAACTCGACGACGGAGGCGGCGGCTAGCCGACACTTCCTTCGAGGCTGACGCCGAGCAGCTTCTGCGCTTCCACTGCGAACTCCATAGGTAGCTCGCGGAAGACCTCTTTGCAGAAGCCGTTCACGATCATCGACACGGCGTCTTCCGTCTCGATGCCCCGTTGGTTGCAGTAGAAGATCTGGTCTTCGCCGATTTTCGAGGTTGTCGCTTCGTGCTCGACCTTGGCCGTCGGGTTCTTCACTTCGATGTACGGGAACGTGTGAGCGCCGCACTTGTCTCCGAGCAGTAGCGAGTCGCACTGCGAGAAGTTTCGCGCGTTATCGGCGCCCTTTTGCACGCGGACCAACCCTCGGTAGGTGTTCTGCGAGACTCCGGCTGAAATCCCCTTGGAGATGATCGTGCTCTTCGTGTTCTTACCGAGGTGAATCATCTTGGTGCCGGTATCGGCCTGCTGGTGGTTGTTAGTCAGCGCAACCGAGTAGAACTCGCCGATCGAGCCGTCACCCTGAAGGATGACACTCGGATACTTCCAGGTGATCGCGGAACCGGTCTCGACTTGCGTCCACGAAATCTTCGAGCGATCGCCGCGGCACGCACCGCGCTTCGTCACGAAGTTGTAGATACCACCCTTGCCGTTCTTATCGCCGGGGTACCAGTTCTGCACGGTGGAGTACTTCACCTCGGCGTCTTCCATGGCCACGATCTCGACCACGGCCGCGTGAAGCTGGTTCTCGTCGCGCATCGGCGCGGTGCAACCTTCGAGGT
>JAJFFE010000111.1 GCA_021776775.1 Planctomycetota bacterium
CGCGAGGCCTCCCCCAAGAGGAAAGGCGGCGTTGCCGCCTTCTGTTTCTTGACCACGCGCTCCGCTCGTGGTCGACTCAACTACATAGCGCCGTGCACGCAAAACTCGGGGAAGCTCAATTGATTAGTTGCGACGATGGACTAATCGAGGCGATGGACTACTCCGCGCCTCGCGCACGCAATGCGTCGAGCGCCGACTGTGTTCTCACCAGGCGGAAGTCTGTCGCCTTGACGGTGGTTCGATAGATCGCGAGTGCGTCGCGATAGAGTTCCAGCGCGTTCGCTTCTTGCGTTGGACTCAACGCCCGGGCCAAGCTGTTGTAGGCGTGCGCCCGTTCGAGATGGTCGCCGATTCCCGCGCGGTCGAGAATGCTCAACGCGTCCCGCGCGTGCTTCTCGGCCACCTCCGTTTGGCCGAGTTCGTTGGCGATATCAGCCATGACCGAACGAGTCGCGGCGACATCGGGGTGTGGTCGCGTCATGAGGCGACCCCGCATCGCGATCGCCTTTTCAGCGGCCACCAACCCCGCTTCAGGATTGCCGAGTGCCAGTTCCGTCTGGGCTATCTCGTGCCAGCAGCGGGCGAGCAGGGGGTGCGGCTTGACGAGTCTCGGCTCGTACCGCGAAACAGCCTCTCTCAACTGGACGCTAGCAGCTTCCGGGTCGCCACGCAGTCGCGTGACCATGGCGAGGTTGCACATCAGCGTGGGGCGCAAGAGGTGCTCCTCGTCGAGCAACCGTTCACAGAGTTGTAGACCGTCGGCGAACAACGCGGCGGCGGCGTCGATGTCCCCTTGGGAACAGAGCGCCATCCCGAAGTTGTTCGACGCGATCGCTACTTCCGGGTGGTTGCCGCCGTGGATCCGGTGGTAGATCGAGTGCGCGCGTTGGTGCAGTTCGACGCTTCGTTCGACTCGGCCGCGCTCGAGTTCTAGGACGGCGAGGTTGTTGAGGTAGGCGGCGTTCTCAGGGTGTTCTTCGCTCAACACCTGTTCATGGATACGGATCGCTTCTTCGTACAGTGCAGCGGCGTTGTCGAGGTCACCGTGAGCTTGGGTGGCGGCGGCCAAGTTCGACAATGTTTGTGAAACCAATGGGTGTCGGTTGCCCCAACGTTCGCGCTGAACCGCGAGTGCTGCGGTGTGCTCGGTACGTGCTTCGGAGTAACGGCCCAGGCACTGCAATGCCCAGCCTCGTCGATTGCGAAGTTCGGCGACTTCGCTGTGGTCGGCTCCGATCAGCCCCCCGAGTCGCTCGATAGCATCGCGGTACCGGGTCTCGGCTCCTGCGTAGTCTCCGCGACTCGATCGCACCTCGGCTAGATCTCCCGAGCAGTGAATACTCTTACGGTGTCCGGGCCCGAGTTGACTCTCGAAGCCAGCCAACGCGGGGACCAGATGCGACTCTGCCTCGTCGTATCGACCGGCAACTAGGCAGCGGAGGCCGAGCGCTTGCCGCGCTTCGGCGATGTCCAGTGGCACGGGCGAGGATTCTGCCTCCAGGCTAGCGAGTCCCGCTTCGAGCAGACGACCTGCTTCGTCGATCAGGCCGAGCTTGCGGTGTATGTCGCCGAGCGTGACCGAAAGCCGGGCGTGAAGACCGGTCTCTTCCGACAACTCTCGGTCCAAGCGCCGCGCGCTTCGTGACAGAACGTCGCGCGCCGTGAGCGACTGTCCATCGCGGGGCGAGGCGTCGTCGAACGGGTCAGCCGGCTCGAACAAAGAGACGAGGAAGTCGGCAATTCGACGTGAACGATCCGCTTCGAGGCGGGCCGTGCGAGCTTCTTCCGCCGCCGCTTCACTGGCGTTGAGGTAGTCTCGTAACGCGTTTGCGAGATCGCTCGCAGTCGCGTAGCGATCGCCCGGTCGTCGTGACATGGCGCGAACACAGATCGACCACAGCGCGTCCGGAACCCTGAGTTTACCGGGAGTCGTTTGCAGGCCGGGTGGCGGCCCCGCGCGCAATGCGTTCAAGACGTCCTGCGACGACTCATGTTCGGCGTACGGTGGCTCACCACGCATCAGTGAGTAGAGCAGGGCGCCGAGTGCGTAGATATCGGCGGACGGCCCGACGTCACCACCGGCGGTACTCGCTTGTTCTGGCGCCATGTAGAACGGAGTGCCGACCACCGAGCCAGCGCGAGTCAGGCTCGGAGTCGAGCGGGAGTCGCGTGAGACGGGATCACGCGACTCTTCGGTGGTTTCGTCACCGAGGCGTTTGGCCAGACCCCAATCCATGATGTAGACCTCGCCGAAATCGCCGACCATGATGTTGTCGGGTTTGATGTCGCGATGGATGATCGACTTGGAGTGGGCGAACGCCGCGGTGTCGCACGTCTTGATCACGAGTTCTAGGGCGCGGTGAAGAGTCCAGCCTTCACGTTTGTCGCGCGCCAGAGTGAAGACCTCCCCAAGCTCACGACCGTGAACCCGGCGCATGGTGAAGTAGACCCGGCCGTTGTCATCGACACCGACGTCGTGAACGGGTACCACCCCCGGGTGATCGAGCTGGCTCGTGATGCGGGCCTCGCTGAGGAAGCGATCGAGCAGGACCGATCGCTGGTCGGGTTCACGCACCGCAATGACCTTCATCGCTAGCTGGCGGTCGAGATCGTGATCCCATACTTCGAGGACGCGTCCCATGCCGCCGCGTGCGATCTCTCCCCGGATGTCGTATCGATCGATCGCGGCGGGTTCTTCGGTGGTGTCTGCCGAATGTAAATCGCGCGGGTCCCGCCGATCGGGTTCGCCATTGGACTCGGTCGCGGGTTCGACGAGGATCTCTTCGATCCACTGGTCGGTCAGGCTGGGCGGAAACGAACGCGGAATGAGCGCCTCGATGAGAGGTTGCCACTCGTGGTAGCGCGCGCGCAATTCTCTCGGAGGGATGTTTCTATCGGAGCACCACGCTTCGAGGTCGTCGGCCCGGCCGCGTAAGTGGTCGCGCAAGAAATTCAAGAAGTTCGACGCGACCGCGTTCTCGGAGCCGGGAGGCGAAGCTTCAGGCGTATCCGTCATCCTGGGTCCTCGTCGATTTCGCAGACGCTCGGCCATGGTAGGATGCTCGTGAGGAGAATCCCGATGCCCGAGGAGTCCGGTTCCGATTTCATGCCGATGTCTTCGACCGAAGGTGTCTCGAACGGTTCTGTATCTGATGCACCTGCGCCTGATTCAGAAACGTCCGACCCGGCCGCGTCGAGCGCTGGCACGTCCCGCGATGAGCTGTTGCTGCGTTTCAAACGCGGTGACCGTGCGGCCCTGGACGAACTCTTCGGCGAAGAAGAGTCGCGTCTGCGTCACCATCTGACGGCGCGACTTCCGCGTGGTCTGGTGCGCCGGGTCGGGGTCAGCGATATCTTACAGCAGACCGCGATCGAACTCATCGAGCTGCGCGAACGATTCGAAGCGCGCGGCCGTCCGGCGTTTCGTGGGCTCGTGACGCGACTCGCGGAACGCGCGCTGGCTCGAGCCGTCCGTCGAGAGCGCGCGGCCAAGCGTGACATCGCTCGACACGATTCGCTAGGCGGCGTCGTCGACGGGGTTGCATCGTTGGGTGGTAGTACCCCGTCGCAGGTCTTCGTCGGCGAAGAGAAAGCAGCCGTGGTTCAACGTTGCTTTGCGCAGCTACCGTGTGGCGATCGTCTGGTGCTGCGCATGATCGACGGCGACGGTCGAAGCTACGCCGAGCTTGCTCGGACGCTCGAAGTTACGGAAGATGCGGCGCGGCAGCGAAGGCATCGCGCCCTCGCAAAGCTTCGCCGCCTTCTGCTGACGTCCGGTGTCCGCGAGTGAGCTGTCGCGAGTAGGTTTCTAGCGAGAAGGTGCTATCGCTGAGCACTGCGGATAAGCACTGTGGGGTAGGGACTGTGGGGTAGACGCTGTGGGGTAGACGCTGTGGAGAGACACCGTGACTGACGATCCGCTCGATCGAGTCCGTGATATTTACTTCGGAGCGCTCGAAGTCTCCGACGAAGATCGCGACGCGTTCCTGACCGAGAAGTGCGCGGGTGACGCGTCGTTGCGTGCCGAGATCGAATCTCTGCTTGGGTTCGCTCCGCAGGCGCACGAGTTTCTGGAGACTCCCATCCTGTGCGAGCACGACGAGCTTCTCGGCGCGATCCCGACCGAAGTCAGTGACGTGGGGATGCGAGTAGGGCCGTATCGCTTGGTCAGCGAACTCGGTTCCGGGGGCATGGGGACCGTTTGGTGTGCGGAACGGGACGACGACGAGTTCGAGCGAGAAGTCGCCGTCAAGCTGATCAAGCGTGGCATGGATACGGACGAGATCCTCCGGCGGTTTCACAACGAACGACAGCTGCTCGCATCGCTCGAACACCCACACATCGCGCGACTGCTCAACGGCGGACGCACTGAAGACGGTCGACCGTACCTCGCCATGGAGCGCGTCGACGGGGTACGTATCGACGAGTACTGCGTGTCGCGGTCGGTGCGTGAGCGGCTCGACGTGTTCTTGCAGGTTTGCGACGCTGTTCACCACGCCCACGGGAAGCTGGTCGTGCACCGCGATCTGAAGCCGAGCAACATCCTGGTCACCGGCGAAGGCCAGGTGAAGCTGCTAGATTTCGGAATCGCGCGACTGCTGTCGGCGGACGGGCAGTTGAACACAGCCGAGATCACCGCCACTCGCAGCCGCCTGCTCACGCCACGGTACGCCAGTCCCGAGCAAGTGCGCGGGGAGACGCTGACGACCGCGAGCGACGTGTACTCGTTGGGAGTGATTCTTTTCGAGATCCTGACGGGGAACGCTCCGTATCGACTGACCAGTCGCGCGCGCGATGAGTGTGAGCGCGCCGTGGTCGAGCAAACACCGTCTCGCCCCAGTGACGCGCTATCGATGTCGAGCGAGTCCGCGTCGTTGGTCCCCGATCCCCGGAAGTGGCGACGTGCACTACGCGGAGATCTCGACAACATCGTGCTCAAAGCGTTGCGCAAGGAGACGCAGCGCCGATACCGCTCCGTCGAGCATCTCGCGGGAGACATTCGCGCGCACCTCGAGCGACGTCCGGTCAGCGCCCGTCCGGACACGCTGTGGTATCGCGGATCGAAGTTCGTCGGACGCAACCGCGGCTTCGTGGCCGGCACGCTGGTGCTCATGATCACTCTCGGGGCCGGCTTTGGATTTTCGTTCCAAGCGTACCGTAGTGAGAGCGCCGCCCACAGAAGAGCCGAACGTCAGCAGGAGATCGCCGAAGCGACGGTTGGATTTCTCGAGAGTATGTTGGCCCGTATCAAGCCATCCACGGCGCTCGGTCGGGACGTGACTCTGCTGCGAGAGATCCTCGATGATGCCGCGACGCAACTCGACGGCGAGCTGGGTACGCGACCCGAGGTGACCGAGCGCATCGCGTTCACCGTCGCCAGTGTCTACTCGGCGATCGGCAACCCTGAGCAGGCCGAACTGTTTGCTCGGCGGGCACTCGAGGCGGCGATCGCCGTACACGGAGAAGACCACTTGCGGGTGGCGGCAACTCGGTCGCTCCTGGGGCAAGCGCTCTCGGGTCGCGGAAAGTTCGCGGAGGCGATCGAACTTCAGCGAGTCGCGCTCGCCACTCGGGAACGCGTCGGCTCTCCCGACAGCATTGCGTCGTCGTTGAACGAACTCGGCCTCGTCTTGAAACATGACGGGAAGTACGAAGAAGCGGAGGCTCGGTATCGGCAGTCTCTCGAACACATGGGGCAAGCGTCGGTGGAAGCGACCTACGTGATGCACAACTTGAGCATGCTGTTGCGCACCCGCGGCAAGCGACGCGAGGCGTCGGAACTCTTGGAGAAGGTCGTCGCCATTCGGCGGGAGAAGTTGCCGCGCGATCACTTCTCTCAATCGGTGTCGTTGCAAGCGCTGTCCTCGTTGAAGGGGAGTCGCGGTCAGTTGCGAGAAGCAATCGAGCTCGGCGAAGAAGCGGTTCGGATTCAGCGCAAGGTCCTCGACTCCAGCCATCCGCTCTTGGCGGCGGGATTGCAGAACTGTGCGAACGCGTACGCACGGTCCGGGGAGTTGGAGGAGTCCTACGTGCGAGGGCGAGAAGCTGTCGCGATTCTTCGGAACGCTCACGATGGTGACCATCCCGAAACGGCGCGCGCTATCTCGAATCTCGCGGTCAATCTCGCGCGCAAGAAGGCGCATCGGCCAGAGGCGGTAACCCTGCAACGTGAAGCGCTGGCCATGCGGCGGCGTATCTATCCCGAAGGACACGCCGACACCGCAGTCAGCCTCGAGGGGCTCGCGGGAATCCTCCTGAACGAGACTTCGAGTGTGGAGATACGCGAACTCTACGAGGAGGCGTTGGCGATTCGTCGCCGGGTCTTTTCGCCCGAGCACCCCTTGGTTGCTATGTCGCTGCACAACATCGCCTACTACTTGTACCGCAACGGAGATCTCGCCGAGGCAGAGGCGCTCGCCCGGCAAGCGTTGGAGATGCGCAAGGCGGTTCTGCGCCCCAACGACTCTTCCACCGCACTGACCCACTTCGTTTTGGGGCGGATTCTTCTCGATGCCGACAAGCTCGCCGACGGAGAACAGTCTCTGCGCAGCGCTGTCGAGATGTATCACGCGTTCTACGGGGAGTCCCATTCGTACACGGCGCGCGCTCGAACGTACTGGGGGCTCGCGCTCGTGTTGCTGAACCGACTCGACGACGCCGAGCGCGAGTTGAACTCCGGGCTCGCCATCCTTCGTGAACGTACCGGCGCCACGAGTGGCTGGACTCTCGAAGCCGAGAGCTTTCTCGCGCGGCTCGCCGAAGCTCGAAGGGGCGGCACGGCGCCGTGATGGTGGCTTGGCGGCGCTGCGTCGCTCGGCGAACGCTCGCGACCCGCACCGCCTGAACGGCGACCCGCTGTCGAAACCGATCGGCTGACGCGTTCCGGGCCCGGCGCTTGCCGTACTCATCGCTTAAGAGTCGTCATCTCAAGCGTCGTCCCCGGATCTCATAGGTTGTGACCCGCGGACCCATCGAAAGCGTCGTGACCTTGGACAGTTGGTACCTCGTATCGGCCGTGCTTCTGGCCGTCCCAGCCGTGATCCTGCTGCTGGAGTGCTGTTTGTCGCTGGTGCCTCGTCAGCGAGCGTTAGGGCACGTCCCGGTACGGTGCGCTGTGCTCGTGCACGGCGTCGGATCGGCCGCTGAAGTGACCGATACCCTGGCGACACTGGCCGGGCAACTCGGCCCCGATGACGTCGTGGTCGTGCTCGCGCCCGCCGACAGCCGACCCCCGACGGTGCCACGACGCCTCTCCGTCTTATGGACGACCGTCGCCGCCGACGCATCGACGTCGCACGTGATCGATACCGGAGTCGCAGAACTTTGCTCTCTGTCCGTTCCACCGGATGTCTTGGTGCTCGTTGAAGCTGGGTACGAGTTTTCTGGCAAGTCGATCGAGCGTCTCAGCCAGAGCTCCATCACGAGCGGTCGCGTCGTCATGTCCGCCGTATCTAACTTCGTGCACGCACGCACCCATTGGGGCTACGCGACCCGCGTCACTCTGGAGTGGCTCGAGTCGATCGTGAGGCCCGGCGGAGCGTCATGGCTCGGCGTACCGTGCCCGGTGAACAGTGGAGCCATGGCAATCCCGTGGTCGGTTGTCGAATCGGATCCGACGCGACCGAGTGCGTGGTTGAGTGACGCTTCACCGACTCTCGCTATGATCGAAGATCAGTGTGCGCCGATGTTCGAGAGTCGCAGCGTCGTCGAAAGCCGACACACAACGTCGAAGCAAACCCACACCGGGACGATCCGGCGCGCCACCCGCTTCGCCTACGCCTCCCGCGGCCGAGACGCCGCCGCGCTCGCCATCTACCTCGCCGTGCCGCGCGTCGATCGATACCTTGTGATGTTGGCCGCCGTAGGGCTCGCGGTAGAGTTCGGCTACCCCGCCCGCTACTGGCTGTTTGCTGTCGCGCTGACCTCGGCAGCGATCTTCATCACCTGGCTACGCGACCTTCGAGACCACTACGGATGGTTCCAGCTCCTCCTCATGCCGCTATCCCTCGCGCTCCTCGGGATGCGATCACTGCTCGTCCGCCACTCCCAAGAACATCGTAACGCCGCCACCGCGGAAGATCGGACCCGCTGTCCAGACTGCGGCTTCGCCATCACAACGACCAGCACCGCGCCGTGCTTCATATGCTCCGAAGTCGATCCGCTGTTCGAAGACCCCGACTGCGCAATCGTGGTGGAGGCGTTTCCGGAGTAGGGCGTGGGCGAGTCCCTGGCTCCTGTTTTACTCCCACCACGCGGAGCAGCTCGTGTTTTCACGAGGTCGAGCCACGCTTCCGTCCGCCTAACGTCGAACCTGACGGGAGGAGCACGCGGGAAAGCGCACATAGCACCCGACGTCGTGGCCTGGGAGCACTTAGCGTTGAAGAGTGAACGGCCCTGGTCCGCCGCGCACTTTGCCTCCGGTCGCATGTGGCCGGCCTCTACTCCGCAGTATCCGCGACTCGCTCATGCTCCCGCCCGAACCCGCAACTCGGGCGCGCCCATATCACGCGCCCCTCGTGCTTCCACGGTCAGGCACAACGCTTCGTTCTGCAGTAGCCGCATCTCGGTCATGGCGTCACTGGGACGAGGTAGCCCGTTAGCTCAAAACGTCGAAGACCTCCGAAGGTTGTATCTCCTCCTTCCGCTTCTACCACAACATCGGAACCGGGGCTGAACGGGATGCCGACGCTCGACGAGTAGGGAGGATGGTAGGATGTTTCCCCGAGAACATTGAATCTAATCGTCGTGGATACGCCGTCGTCCTCGAGGAGCCTCAGGAGGCGGCTGTTCCCGTCCTGCGAGTAAAAGTTCGTGACGACGAGGTAGTACTCCGTGGGCACCGAATAGATGACGCCTTGTTCGCCGGGGAGCAGCGGAATCGTCGGACCAGCGAGGTGCACGATGTTCTCGGGGTGAGGAGGCCAGCACACGGGTGCTGACGGCTCACCGGCGATAGCGACGGGCTCCGGTCCCTCCTCAAAGAGGTAGCTCAGCAAGTAGACCGCATCTCCGAGGTCGATGCCGCCGTCGCCGTTCACGTCGCCGTTGCCGCTCGGCCCCGAACCTGCGTTCACCGCGATCAGACCGATCACTCCCACGAGCAGGACGATGTTGATTACGAAAATGATGCATGTGATGCCGGCGAGCTTGAATATGCGCTTCATGGGTGCCCCTTTCGAAACGGCCCATCCGTTCCATCGCGCAGTATCACCAACACGATCGGGGGTCGTCAATCGAACGCGGGGACACGACCGGAACCTTTTGGCGGGTGTGGTCGGGCTACTTGGTCTAGAACGCGGGAAGCGAAGGGCGAGCGGGGCGCAGTCCATTGGGCCAGTGTGGTGTGCCGACTGGTATAGATCCTTGACCGCTCGCATCGGGGAGCCAGGTTACGTCTCCGGGTCGTTGATCGCCGGGGGACTATTCGTCGCGCCTGTGGGGTGGAGAAATCGACTCGGCCTAGTCCGTCACCAGCCCTCGTCCAAAGAGTCCAAAGCCAAACGCAGGCACACGAGGCAGCAAGGATGCGCGGGATATCCGCCTTGAGTACACGTATGACCCAGACGCCGAGTCACTCCCGGCACACTGAAAACCCAGCCAACTCTGTAAGTTTTGTGACCCCGGCAGGATTCGAACCTGCGACTTCCGGCTTCGGAGGCCGACGCTCTATCCAGCTGAGCTACGGGGCCATCGATGTTTTGGCTCGAAGAATAGCGAGTCTTAGTACCACATGTTTGGGATTGGCTCAATGAAGTGGTGTGTCGACGGCCCATGTTGTTGCACATGACGTCACCGTCTCGACCGGGCTAGTAGCCGAGGCCGTCGGGGTGTCCTTCGGGGGAGCGAGTCGTGAGGGGAGGGCCGGAACTCGGGACGATGGGGGGGAGTCCCATCGATTCTCGCATGGCGAGGAGGCGTTCGACTTCGGCGGGTGGGAGATCGCGGACTTCGCCGAGTTGATGGGCGGCCAAGAGGATCTTCGCGCTGTGTTCGACTTTGTCGAGTTTGTAGAACGCTCCGGTGATGGTCGTGGCGACGGTCACCGTTCCGTGGTGTTCAAGGACGAGAGCGTCGCGCCGCGCGATCGCTCGGCCCACGGCGGCGGCGGTTTCTGGCGTTGTCGGCGTGGTGTAGTCGACGGTGGGGATGGTCCCGAGTCCGACGATCACTTCCGGAATCACGCATGACTCGAGACTTCGCCCGGCGATGCTGAACGCGATCGTGACCGGTGGGTGGGCGTGCAACACGGCGGCGATATCGGGGCGCGCCTGGTACGCGGCGAGGTGCATGCGGAACTCGGAGGTCGGTCGGGTCCCGGGCGGCAGGGCCGTGAATGGCTGACCATCGAGATCGACGGGAATCAAGTCGACCGGTTGTAGTTCACCGAGACAACAGCCGGAGGGGCTGATCAAAATCGTTCGATCATCGAGGCGGGCACTGACGTTGCCGTCGGTGGCGGCCGCGAAGCCAGCGTCGTAGGTGCGTCTCGCAATGACCGCTAACTCATCGCGCAGGGCGGCTTCGGTCGTCATGTTCAGAATCCGCCGGACTTCAGCAGGTCGAGTCGCAAGTGTTGGAGCCGCAGCCGTAGCTCGTTCAAGTTCGACGGCGGGGCGGCGAGGTCGATGACGGTCTCTTCCAGCCACTGTTCCCACTGTGTCAAATTCTCGAGATGCTTCTTGCGATCAGCTTTAGTGATCTTGTCGTCACGAAAGCGTCGGTACACGTGGTCGATCTTGGCGGCGAGGTCTTCGAACGACGTCGGTCTGCTCAGTGTTCCGGCCGGAGTCACGGTGGTGACGATCGTCGAAGTGGCGGCAGTCGCGACAACGGGAGAATCACCCGCGAACTGAGCCGCGAAGTGAAAGCCACTGTTCTTCTTCGACGTTCTTCGTGCGAGTCGGCTCGGTCCGTCGGTCGCGAGCCACTGGCTGTAGAGACGGTCCGCTTGCTGAGTGTCACCGCGTCGGAGGCAGGCACGAATGCCGGTTTCGAGATCGCTGGCTCGAGAACCCTCGAGACCGTCGATTCGTCGTTGGAAGTCGTCGGCCGTTTGTCGGAGATACGTCGCCCGGCTGATCGCTTGAGTCGCGCGAATCGACGAGGCGGTCAGCGTGGTGCGGATGCCGGTCATGGTACTCACGCGAACTTCGCCCTTGGTCGGATGGGTCTCGCGCGCGAAGAGCGCGCGCCCGTTCGTCAATTCGATACGGAAGACTTCATCCGGAATCGGTTCCGCATCGTCGGACGAGTCGCGCAGGCCGCGTCTGAGAAACCAGTCTCGCAAGAGACGTCGATCCTCGGGTTCGACGGTGCGTTCGATGACGGACGCGAGCCGGCCGGCGTCGCGGTGCGAGGGGAACTTCCAGCGGGCGAGATCATCGCTGACGGCTCGGCGGAGTTCGGGAGTGAGTTCTAGATCTTCGCCAGGTGCGCCGGTGGGTCCTTTGGTCGTGGCTTGCGTGCTAGGGGTGTCCGTGTTCGCCGCTGCCGTCGGGCTGCCGCTTTTCGGATCGTCGTCGGTTCCGGCGCGGCCGCTCGATTCGGCGTAGGGGCCGCCGAACGGAGAGCGAGCCCCTTCGACTGGGTCGCGGTTCGCGCGCATGGCGACCGCTACGGCGATCGAGGCGGCGACGGCGACAATGACGATACGAATCACGAGCATAGAAACCTCGAGGTTACGGCGATCGGTGAAGAGGTGTACGCGCCATCATGGATGTTCGAACCAGTTCCGGAAACCCTAAATGCGAATTGTCACGGACGTAGGTGTACGCCGGCGCGCGGGGACCGGAATCGCCGGCGAAGGGTTATCCTCCGCCGGGTTTGGGAGCCTCGCCCACCGGGCCGGGGTCTGCCTTCTTCTTCGGTTGCGGGCGGTGTTCGCGAAACCACTTTTGGATGATCTTCAGGGCTGGCTTTCCCCGGGGCGTGTATCCGGTGTCCGTAGCGCCCCCCTTGCCGAACCAGTTGTAAAAGAAGACGCCGGAGAGCGAGGTGTCGCCGGACCAGGTTTGGGCGAACGCGTCGAAGCAGTCGCGCTGTTCGTCGAGATCGACCGTGGTCGAGTGGTAGTAATTCCACGGGTTCTGGTTCGCGCCGTCTTGAGAGGGGTACCCGACCTCCGTAAACAGAAGCGGAATGCCGTGGAACGTCTTCCACTCATGGACGTCTGCTTGCACCGGAGCCCAATTGGCCACCATCGTCGCCACCGAAGGGTCGTTCTTTTCGGACAGGCCGAAGTAAGTCGTCATGCCGACCAGGTCGAGATGGGACATGAAGCTCACCCCCTCGAGCGAATCCCAGTTAGCGCTGTAGGTGATAGGGCCCGCGTAGATCTCTCGGATCTGGCGGATGACCTCGAGCCACTCGCTGGCGTCACCTTGCATCGAGTTGAATTCGCTACCGATGCTCAGTAGGTCCACACCCTCGTCGGCGGCGAGCTGCGCATAGCGATTCATCATCGTTCGATAGGAGCGAAACCACTCGGCTCGATTGGCTGGGGCGATGGTGCCGCGCCACTCTTCGTCTTCCGGGCTTTGCAGGAGAAGAATTGGGAACAGGAGAACACGGAGGCCGAGGGCGCGCGCCTGGCGCACGGTGACACGCACCCGATTGAGCGGAGGGGTGCGAGCGTCGGCGATCGCAACTTTGTTGGAGTCGTTCTTCGCTTGGTAGTTGTTGACCATGAGCGAAACCCAAGGGCTGCCAGTTTCGCGAATCTCCTGCAAGAGTGTCGTGTAGTCGTAGCTGGGTTCTTGCGAGAAGACACCGAGCACAATGCCGGAGATCGGGCCGTGTTGCATGAGAGTTCGCGCCCGGGCGGTCGGCGGCGGCTCGGGTATGGACGCGACTGGGGGACCGACGAATTCCGGTGGATCGCCTTCGGTTCCGGTCGGTACCTGCGACGCCGTGACCTCTGGAGGTAGCGGACGGGTCGTCGACCACGCCGATCCTCCGGTCAAGATGCCGACCAAGAGCAATGCTCCGCTGATCGTTCCCGCGAGCGCGGCGATGCGCGGCCAGGGGGACGTTGACGGACCCGTCGCGGGGGCGCCGGGTGACGCCGTAGACTGGGACGGACCAGACGCTGTACTCGTGTGGGAATCGTTCGGCTGACGGTCGCTCACCGCTCCTCCTTCGGCTGCGGCAACGTTTACCACAGGTTCCGGTTCCGGTCGCCGTCATTCTCGACAGAGACACGATTGGCAGGCGAGATGTCGTTATGGACAGCTGGGCCGGCAATGGGCAGGATGAGGGGCGCGTGCTCCCCTGCCCCCCGTGAGTCTCGCCGAGTGAGTGTCGTCATCTGGGCACAAAAAAAGACCTTCGAGCGAGAGGGGGAAACTCGAAGGCCCTTGGTGATTAAGTCTGCTGAATGAATCGGCTAAATAGCACCCCGCACTTGAGTCGTTTCGCCGAACTTCTCGGCGAGCTCCGAATAGTGAGCAACACAGGCGCGAGCAAAGCGTAGAGAAAAAAAAAACGGACCTCCGAGGGAGAGGGGATACCTGCGGAGGCCCTTGGTGAACTGACACTCCGATATCGAGTGACGAACCGATCGACTTGAGAGGATTTCCGCACCATGCCGCTGCACCACCACACCGTCGACGGATCGCTGGGTTTCGCCTCGCTCCGTAAGTGTTTTCTGTTTCTGACCGTAGTAGCCAGTTGCCTCGCCGTGTCGGCAGCTCCACGCGCCGAGGCGCAAAGCAAGAAGGAGGTAGGCCGCAAGATCCTGACGCTGAAGAAACGCTTTCAGGACGACCTCCAGAAGTCCGTAATCGAACGGAATGCTACGTTCGTCGAAATCGCCGAGATGCGTCACGACGCGGCGACTCAGATTCTCACAGAGGCGTTATTGGCCCCGAAGGAAAACGCCGTCGCCAAGCAAATGATGATTCGCGCGCTAGGGGGCGATAACGCGACCAAGGCGGGTACCGCCTTCGTCATGACGCAGGGCTTTGATTGCCTGAGCGAACGCAACTACCACATCATCTCGGCTTCCTTCCGCGGCATCAAAGACGAAGACGCCATCGAGTGGCTGGCCGAGAAGGGGTGGAAGCATCTGCCAGCGTTGAAACTGAAGGGCCAGCTCGCCTTTCTAAAAGTGTTGGTCTCACTCGGGGACGATCGCGCCGCGCCCGCCGCGAAGAAGCTCATCGGGCAGCGCAAGTTGAAGACGGCGGTGCAGGTCGAGCTGGTGAAAGTTCTGACCAACGTCGCAGACGCTTCGGTGAAGAAGAAGGTTCGCAAGCTCTACAAGTGGGACAACCCCGACTTGATGGTGGCGATTCTCCGTTACGGTCAACGGCTCAAACTCACCGATTTCTCAGATCTGATGATCGATGGGGTCGAGAGTCAGTACTGGCAAGTGCGTGCCGTCGCCTGCAACATTCTCGGCGAAACCAAAGATCCCAGCATGCTCGATCGACTGATTCCCGTCTTGGAGGATCGTCACCTCACCGTGCAAGTCAGCGCCGTTCACGCCATTCGCACGATCGGTGGGGAGACGGTGATCGAGCCGCTCTACAAAGCGCTCGACAAGGCGCAGGGTCGCGTGCAGGACGATCTCGTCGACGCGCTGATCTATCTGACGGGGAAGAACCTTGGCACGCAGTCCATCAGCTGGGAAGGCTGGTGGAGCCAGAACAAGGGTAAGGTCGAGATCGCCGGCGTCTCTCGCGAAGAGTTCGATCGGTTGATCAAGGACGGCGCGTCAGGCTCCTCGGGAATGTACTACGGTTTGCGAGTGCTTTCGAAGAACGTCACTTTCGTACTCGACGTCTCGGGAAGCATGCAAGAGTTGCACAAGATTCCCGACTTCAGTGCTGAGCCGAAGAAGACTGACCCGAAGTCCGGGAGTACCGGCGTCGGGGGCAAGGACAAGGACGGCAAGGACAAGAAGGCAAAGAAGTACATCGAGAAGCCGAAGATCGAACTCGCCAAGCGTGAGCTTCGCGGGGTACTCGGTGCCATGGCCAAGGGCGTCAAGTTCAACATTATCCAGTTCTCCGGCATCCCGACGGCTTGGCAGGGTGAACTGATCGGAATGGACGAGGACGTCCTCGAGGCGGCTCGGAAGTACGTCGATTCCTTGGGGCCGGGCGGGACGACCAACGTGTACGATTCACTTCTGCTCGCCATGGAGGATCCGACCGTCGACACGGTGTACTTCCTCTCCGACGGTGCACCGACCGCTGGCACGTATCAGGATACGAAGTCGATTCTCGAGAAGATCGCGGCCGCAAACGAGATTCGCAAAGTGAAGATCCACACGATCGGCTTCAAGCTCGAACCGGCCGCCAAGGATCTCATGAAGAAGCTCGCCGAGGAGAACCACGGGTCGTTCGTCGATATCTAGCCTGAGCTGTGAGCCTGGTCGTTCAAGGACACGCATCTGTGGCTACGACGAGGGGCCCAAAAAAGAAGGCGCGCGATCCGAGGGATCGCGCGCCGTCTTGTTTTTCTGATCAGTGCGCCGTTTCTGTTTTCACCGCTCGTTAGAAGTAGACGTCGTATCGGCTGCCTTCGTATTTGGCGGCCAGTGCGATTGCGATGATCGCGAGGATCGCGATTCCGCCGAGCATTCCGTAGTTCATGGCATCTCCGAGTGCGGTGATCATTTCGCCTTCGATGCCTTTGCCGCGGATCATGAACAGGTATGCGAAGCCGACGGCAACCATGAGGATGGTGGGGATCAAAGCTTTGATCAGCCACCCCTTCTCGGCGCCCTTGGCCATGGAGATCTGCCCCATGACGTCGCTGGTCGATACTTCGCCCATGTGCATGCACTCGGGGCAGGTGATCTTCGCGGCCGGCTCGGTCGAGGTGAGCGAGAATTCTGAGTAGCACTCGCTGCAGATTACGTTGTAGCCAGACTTCGAGCCGGATCGTGCCGCCGGTCGGGGGCTGGCTGCGCGGGTTTTGGTCGCGCCGCCTTTTTTGCGTGCGCCACCAGCGCCGCGCTTAGGTACCTTCGCCATTCTGCTTCGATTCCCTTCTGAAACCCGTAATGCTGCGAGCCTGGTTCAAGGCAGGCTTCCCTGCCCGCGGGCCGACTCGCCCCCATGTTTCCGACTCACCCACGGATCCGCACCGCTAGACGCGGCGCCCCGCTATGGTGAGATTTCGGAAGGTCGAATCCTACCACTCCGTGCCGATGCGTCAAGAGGACGCGCCCGGAACGCACCGCGCTGGGGTTCTCGGAAGTGCCTTTTAGGCAATGGGTTGTGGGGGAGGCGCTAGGCCAGGGTTCGCTCGGACTCGTCGATGGTTTCGGAAGAATCTTCACCGTTAGACCCGGTGTTTGGGATCGACGAGGTGGACTTCTTCTTCGGGACTTCGGCCTGCGCGAACCCTTCGATGCCGTCGAGCGGGGGTTCGATCTCGAGCTTCAGTGCCTGCACGCGGTCCATCGCCGTGTGGAGACGACGCTCGTACCAACGTCGTCGCATCTCGACGCGTCGCCGTCGCACGTCACCGGCGAGGAGCGAGAGCACCACACCGAGGCCGACCGCGACTAGAAAACCACCCAGTAATAACGGCACGTTCAAGGTTCCATCCCTTCACGATCGTTATCGGAAGGGGGTCGCCGAGCTTGAGCGAAATTCTCTAGCGACGTCGGGGCGACCGCTGAGAGCGACGGATGATCTGTTTGAGCTGCGACTTCTCGCGCGGCGAGAGTTTTTTCAACTCCTCCCTCAACCGTAGTGAGATGGTCGCAGCGTCACTGTCCGGGTTGTCGATCAATCGCATACGAACGGGGCCTGGGAATCGCCGAAGCTGTCCGTGGATTCTTCGAATCCGTTGTTGCCGTTGGTCGCGTTGCAGCTCTCGATCGTACGAGCGATCGCGCCCCGTCATCGCTCTACGGTCGGCGCCGAATCCGCTCTTCAAGTAGCGCTCGAAGCGCGAGATTTTTTCCGGGTGGGCCAGGCGCGGGAATGTGCGACGAGTGGACGGCTCCATCTTGCGCTTGAACTCTTCCAGCAATCGCTTGGTGTGACGGCGAATGAGCTGTTTTCGTTGAACGGGTGGCGCGTCACGTAGCTCGTTGCGCTCTTCGGTCGATAGGTGTTGAGCGATCAGGCGCATGCGTCGAGCGTCGGTCCGAACGCGCGCGCGCTCCCGCTCGCTACGATTGTGGTGCGCTCGCATGCGTCGCTTGATGTCTTGGGCGTGACGCTGCGTCAGTCGCCTCGCTCGACGCAGCAGCGCTTCCCGACGTTCCGGCGGCAACTCCTGGATCGCTTCCGCGAGTCGACGCAACTGACGCTTGCGCCCCGCGGACATCGTTCGCCAACGATCGCGCTTCGACTCGGTGGAGTGGTCGACTTCGTTTTGAACGGGGCCGGCGTAGGCTGCGCTTTGGTCGCTCGGGGCGACGAAGCCGAACGCGAGCAGCAAGAGTAGAATCGAACGTGCCGTCATTTACCCGGTCTCTTCCATCAAGCCGGCGAGGAGCGACTCGAGGTTCGTGTCCTGGATCAAGTCGAGGTCGTCGTACGCTTCGAGGTCGAGTTCACCGCTGGCCAAGTCTTCGGCAAGGACATCTGCCAACCGCTCTAGCGCGTCGAGGTTGTCGACGAGGAATTCCTCCGTCACCGAGTCTTCGGGTGGAGTCGTTGCGACCTTCGACGGGGCGAGATCGTCAGCCGGTTGGCGAAACACCAAGAACAAGACGAGGGCGAGGACGCCCGCCGCGGCGAGACTTCCGATCGCGGTGGCCTGAATGGACCAGCCTCGACCGGGTCGGCCGAGTTGCCCGGCCTCTGCGGCGAGTTGCGGACGAAGCCGTCGCAGGAACACCGACGCATCCGCCCTTGGCCGTTGGCGCTCGACCAGGGCCGCTTCGTCCAGAAGTCGGTCCAGGCGCGGGTCGACACCGCTTCGGTTCGAATCCTTCATGCTCTTCCTTTCGTCGGGGGCTCGTCATCGATCGTCCCCGCTTCGTCTTCATCGAAATACGGTCGTAGGCTAAGACTCAGCGCCACGCGCGCGCGGTGAAGAAGCGATTTGATCGCTGGGATCGTCAACCCCATCGCGTCACCAATCTCGTCCAGGCTCCAACCCTCGAACCGTTGCAGCCAAATCGCGGCTTGCTGTCGTTCGGGGAGTTCGCTGATGGCTCGGCGAACGAGCTCCGCGCGCTCTTCCTCGATCGATAACTCGACTCCTTCCACTCCGTTCTCGGCGCCCGGTCGCCAATCACGGCCGGGGTCCTCGCCGTCGAGCGCGCTGCGGGCGGTCCACCGTTTTCGGGTGCGCGTCCGCAATTCGTTCAGCGCGAGGCGTGAGGTCATGGTCGCCAGCCAACCCAAAAAGTTCGTGGGCTCCCGAAAACGATCGGCGGATCGGTGGAGCCGTAAGAATACCTCCTGGGCGATATCGTCGGCCCCGGAACTGTCCCCGAGGAATCGACGCGCGTGGCGGTGGACGAAGTCGAGGTGACGATGCACCAGCACCTCGTACGCGGACCCGTCACCGTCCCGAAACAGCTCCATCAGCCGTTCGTCGCTCGGCCCGCCCTCGGAAACTCCCGAACCTAGTCCACGGGCTAACGTCTCCTGCGGGTGGCCTACGGAGTCGCTCGGGGCACGGTCGGACCCGCACAGCGCCGCAGGATCGAGCCCACGAGCGGTGCCCCGTTCGTCAGAGCGCGCGAGATTTGCGCGACCTTGGTCCAAACACGACTCCGTTTCCGGCTGCCTCGGCGGTTCTCATCGTCGGCGCCGCCTCCGGTGCCTGCGTCATCTCGTGGAGAACCCTGTCCGGGGCCCTCAGTCTTGCTCCGCACGGCCGAGCCAGCCTGCACCCCGGTCGTCGAACTAGAGTCCCAGCGTCGACCTACTCGTAGAACCCCACGAATCCGTGGAGGTTTCGGCCTCTCTCTACGTCGGCTCGCCAGCCGGTTATACTGCGCCCATGATCAACTTGGAAACAGTGCCGGAGATCACGCTGGACGAACTTTTTTCGTCGCGAGTGCTCACCTCGGGCGTCGCGCCCGATGTCAGGCTCGTCGATGTGCGATCTCCGTCTGAGTTCGACCGCGACCACGTCCCCGGTTCTGTTTCGACGCCGCTCTTCGACGATCAAGAGCGCGCCGTTGTCGGCACGCTCTATCGACACGGCGGACAAACGTCGGCGAAGGAGTGGGGCGAGCAGCGGGTCGTCGCGAGGCTCGGTGAGTACACGCGAGAGCTCGTGACAGCTCTCGGCATTTCCGACGCACCCGCGGCATCGCGACGGGTCGTCCTCTGCGCTCGCGGCGGACTTCGTTCTCGGGCCGTCGTGCAACTGCTTCGATCACTCGGCCATGACGTGGTCCGCCTTCGTGGAGGCTATCGGGCGTATCGCAGCCACGTCCGCTCGGAACTCGAGGCGCTCGAGATTCCACGTCCGGTGGTCTTGCACGGGCTGACTGGGGTGGGCAAGACGCAGATCCTTCGCGAAGTCGAGCGTATCCGCCCCGGCACCGTTCTCGACTTGGAGGGGTTGGCGGGGCATCGCTCCTCTGTGCTCGGAGCAGTCGGCCTCAATCCGGTATCGCAGAAGCGATTCGAGTCCCTACTCTGCGAGAACATTCGCAACTTGCGTGGCCCGTGGACCCTTTCCGAATGGGAGGCGCGTCGCCTCGGGGATCGTCAAATTCCGACCAGAGTGCATCGCGAATTTTCGGCCGGTGTTTCGATCATGATCACAGCTGAGCGGGAGCAACGGATTCAGCAACTCGTCGACGACTACGTGACGACTCCCGTGGCGGCGGGTGCGACGTTAGCCGATATCGTGGATCAGTTGCGGGACGCCGTGAGCGGGCTGCACAGCTTTCCGCGAATTGGCGCCCCGGGGGTCGAGCGTCTCCATGCGTGGCTCGATCGCGAGCGGTTCGACGCGGTTGCCGGCTACTTGTTGGATCAACACTACGACGCTCGTTACCGACACTCGCAAGAGACGCTCACCGTCGATGCGACGTTTGCCATTACGACTATCGAAGACGTGGCCGAGCGTATCGTTCACTGGATCGAAACGTCGGGCGCGGTCGAGGAGTCTCCCTCAGGACGGACCGTCGGTCGATGAGTGTTCGACGCGTTGTTTGGTTCATTATGATTGTCGGTTTGATCAGCGTGGCGGTCGTATTGACCACCGTCGTTCTGCCCGGACGCGGCCCCGAACTCGCGCGTCGACTCGATCATGAATGGTCGTTCGGTGAACTCGAACTGAGCGATCCGACCCGGGTCGACTTTCGCACGATCTCTTTTCCCTTGGTCCGGCTTTTGGCTTCCGATAGCTCGTGTATCATCGACGCGAAGGCCGTGCGTTGGCGGCGTCCCGGCGTGTTGCCGACTCGCGAGGGGCTCTCCATTGTCGACAGTGAGTTCGAATTTGCGACCGCTCGGTTAGACGTGGTCCGCAACGAGCGCGGTCGTTGGAATCTCGAAGGGCTGGGTGACTTCGCCGGTCTGCCCGGACGCGTGGCTGGGTCGAAACTGTGGGTCGGACTGAAGGCGGCCGAACGGTTCATCGAAATCGAAGTACTCTCTCCTACCCTGCGGCGGCGCGGGACGGCGTTCGAGTTCACCGGAAGCGTGTCCGGGTCGTCGTGGTCCGAAGGCGCGATTGTCGCAAAGCACTCCCCCGACGCCTGGTCTCTAGATCTAGATCTTGACGATGTCGATGCCACCCGCTTCCCGTTCGACATGGCCTCGTCGATCAGCGAACCGTGGCCGCGCGCGGTTCAGTGGCAACGCGGGCGACTCGATGTCGATTGGGAGTTGAGCTCCGCTCGTCAGCGTGTTGTCGCCGAGTGCTATCAGGCGACGATCGGATTGCCCGAATCGATGACCGCCGAGGCGCTTCGCTTTGTGCGTGGCGGGGGATCGATCGAAGGCGGCGTGGTTACGTGGCGCCTCGATCGGGCGACGTTTTCGCGATCAGAGGTTTCGGGGAAAGGTGAGCTCGGGCTCCAGGAGTCGAGCGCCGAGATTCAGTTTCGGAACATCGCGCGAGACCGCGGACTCACCGAACTGTTGCCTCCGTTTTGGAAACAGCTGGCGGCCGGTGTTCCGTGGTCGGGCGGCGTCGATCTCGACGTGACGTTCGGCGGCCCCCGAGGGTCGTCGTTGGGCGCGTTGGTTCGTGAAGCGGTCGTGCACCTCAAAGCGTTGTCGCCGAGAGGGACCGAGCAAGTGAACTCCATCCACGGGCAAGCGACGATTCGCCCGGACGGTGCGTCGTGGCGAGTCGACCTTCGCGGTGAAGAGTCGACCCTGCACGGTCTGACCCTCCCCGCCATGACCCTCACGGGACTCCTGTCCGCGACCAACTTGGAACTCGACTCGTCCGAGTCCGGGTTGCGAATCAAGTTGTTCGAGTGGGATCCCGAGCGTGGCGACTTTCGTGCGTATGCAGAGTGTGGCTCACTTCCGATGGGACCCATGTTCGGCTTGGATCTCGGTCGCGCGTCGTGGGAGTTGAACGAGTTCGACGCGAGCTGGAAGCGTGATTTCGGCTGGTCGTGGGACGCCCGATTAGCCGTGCAGCACCTTCAGTTGCCGGAAGCGACGGCGTGGCCGTGGCGCGATGCCGAGCGTCGCCCGCTCGACGGCATCGTCGTACTCAGCGGTCGACGTGGGGGGGTCAAGATCTCCTACCTGTCGCTCGATGACGGGAAGAGCCGCTGGGAGATCGCCGGCGACCTCGATCCGGACGGGGAGTGCCGTCTGGAAGGTTTTCGCGTTCCGTTGCAGAGGATGAGGTTTCAGCCCCACATCATTCCGCTCGACGGAGCCACCGCGTTCGAGATTCGCGGTCCGGTTTTCGCTTGGGAGGTGCGCTGACGCAGAACGGGCACTTCGGCCCCCGCGCCGCGTTCTCTGTCGCGTTTTCCGGCGTATCAGTCCGATCCGTCGGCGCCCCGCGAGCAACGAGGATTCTCAAACTTCACACAATCCACTTGTCGATCTCGCGTTTCCGGCAGTACCATCCCTCTGGCTCAAGTGTTCTTCGCTCCGACTTACGACGCTTCTACCGGACCAACTCGGGTTCGATGTTTCGAACGAGTCGTCAGCCATGGGCGCGAAGATCGCTCCAGGATTCTAAATAGGCACGTGGTAGAAGGCCCTTTGAGCTAACTCCACGTTCAGGACCCGACCCGAAGGGGTGGCCTCTGGACGAGAACCGTTCTCGCGAGACACTCACCTTCGACCGATCAAGGGAGATTCATCGGAATGTTGCATTTCGGTAATCGATACGACCGTCCGCGCCACCGAGCAGAGTCTCGACGCAAGAACACGGCGATCGCACCGCTACTGGTCGTGCTCTTGTTTTTCGCGCCAACGCTCGTGCACGCGACGGTGCTTCACGTGCCCTCGATGTTCCCTGACATTCAACTTGCGATAGATGTCGCCGTCGACGGGGACGAAATCCACGTCGAACCCGGCGTCTATCTGGAGACGTTGACCTTCGGTGGCAAGGCAATCGTCGTGCGTTCGCTCGCTGGCCCTGAAGTCACCACCATCGACGCGTCCGGCGCCGGCCCGGTTATTCGCTTCGTCGACAACGAAACTGAAGAGTCTGTTGTCGAAGGATTCACGATTCAGGGTGGAACCGGAGAAGAGCTAGGCGGCATCTATCGCGGCGGAGGTATCTTCATCGTCGACGCCTCGCCACGGATCATGGGGTGCTTCATTCGCGGCAACACCGCCAGTGACGGCGGCGGAATCTACGCCAGCGGGGTCGGATCGACGCCGCTGTTCCATCAATGCCGTATCGAATTCAACCTCGCCACGTTCACTGGCGGCGGTGGCTGCTTCGAGGCGGCCGCGCCGGAGTTCGTCTCGTGCGAGTTCTTCGAGAACGATGCGCTGTCCGGCGGCGCGGCTTGGTGTCACTTCGGGGCGCCGACGTTTCGCAGTTGTCTGATCACCTACAACGACGCCACCCTTGTCGGCGGTGCGTTGGCGCTCGTCAGTACCGATGCGTTCGTGAACGAAAGTCAGTTCCTCTGGAACGAGGCACAAAACGGCGGAGCCGTCTTGATCGACGACTCCACTCTTGTTTCGCAGCGGTCATCGTACTACCAGAACCTGGCGCAGGCTCAGGGCGGCGCATTCCGAATTCAGGGAGCCACCGATGTGACTCTCGAGCGTTGTTCGATGGCTCACAACTACGCGATTCAACTCGGGGGTGCACTCTTCGTCGCCGAAGCGGACTCGGTCGTTGTTCACAATAGCATTCTGTACTGGAACAACGGCGGCGGACCGCAGATCGAAGTGGCCGGGTCGACGTTGCCCGATGTTACTTACTGCACGATTCAACTCGGGTACGCCGGTGTTGGGAACATTGCACTGGCGCCACTTTTCCCGTTGCAAGGAACCTCGGGAGATCTCTCGTTGACGGAGTTCTCGCCCTGTATCAATCAGGGCGATCCGGCAAGCCTGCCGGATCCGGACGGTACGACCGCCGACATGGGAGCGTTCTACTACGAATCCGTCGTGACTGATTTCATTCGCGGAGACTGCAACAGCGATTCGTTCGTCAACGTGGGCGACGCAATCTTTGGACTGTTGTCGTTGTTTCCCGACGATGGGCAGGCGACCACGTGTCGCGACGCGTGTGACTCCAATGACGACGGCCTCTTCAACGTGGCCGACGTGATCTATGGTCTCCAGGCCCTGTTCACAGTCGGTGCTGCCGCGCCGCCGATGCCGTATCCCGATTGCGGCGTAGACCCGTCGGACGTCGATACGCTCGACTGCGCCGAAGGCGCCTGCGTCTTCTAGGGGCAAGCGTACTCGGCGCAACCCAGGCTGTCTGTCGTGGGGTCTAACCCGCAATCCGGAAACGGGGCGGGCGGAGGTGCGGAAGACATCCCGCCGAACTGGATGTCGAGCAGCCGCACCGCATCAGAGATGTCTAGAGTTCCGTCGTCGGTGACGTCACACGCCGCGAGGCACGGCGGGGGAGGCGTCGTCCCGACGAACAACGACCAGAGTATTGCCACGGGATCGGCGATGTCGAATCTGCCATTGCCGTCGCAATCCGAGCGTCGGAAGGCGTCGAAGCGTGGGCGTTCGAAGACGTAAGTGGCTCCACTATTCGGGGCTCCGCCAGAGTCTCTGCCCGGTGCACCCGCGACCAAGATTCCGTCACCGAGAGCGAGCGATTTTCCGAGCTGATCGCCGACCGACGCGACACTGGCGGCGACGTGCAGAACTTCCGTCCACGTGGCCGCCGCGGATCGTTCATAGAGCCACGCTGCGCCGCTGTCGATATGGCCGACGTCGGCGAGCCAGGCGGCCGCCGCTAGGGAGTTCCCGTCCAGGACAACGGCGTTACCGAATCGGATCGGATTGACTGAGACGGGCGTCGGCGTCAGCGTCGATTCCAGCGACCACGAGCCGCCGGTGCGCTCGAAGACAAAGACCGCCCCGTGATCGGGGGAGGTCGGGGCGCCGACGGCGACACGCTCTTCGGACGCGGAAACGCTCTTGCCGAAACTCTCGCCGGGCGTCGGGGTGGGACTGTCGAGACGAGCCTCTTGGATCCACTCGATTCCGTCGAACGAGAAGACGAATACCGTTCCGGCGCTAGCGACCGTGGTGTCGGCCAACCACGCCCCCGAAATGACGGTGTCACCCATGAGGGTCACCGAGCAGCCGAATCGGTCTTCGTTGTCGAGACCTGCCGGAACTAGTTTCTTCGAGAGATCCCAGCTATCGGGACCGGTGAGTTCGTAGACGTAGACTGCACCGGCGTTGGCTCCGGCGTCGTCTTCCCGGTCCGCGCCGGCCGCCAGTCGTTGTCCAGCGACCGCAACCGAAACCCCAAACTGATCTCCGAGTTCACCGTCGGCTGGTAGTAGTTTCTGCGAGAGTTGAAAGACACCGCCGAGATCGTTGTAGACGTACACGGCACCGGACAAGTTTCCCTGCGTCGAGTCGCCAGGGGCACCGACGACGAGCGTTCCGTCTCGATAGCACACAGAGGCGCCGAACAGCTGGCCCGTTTCGGGATCGTCGGGGGAGAGTAGGTAGTGGAATTGCCAGTCGCCGAGGACTCGACGGTAGACATAGATCGAGCCGGAAAGCACGCCGTCGTGCATGCACTGCGGGGCTCCGACGAGCAACAAATCTCCGCACGTCGAGACCGAGGCACCGAAGCCGTCGCCGGGCGCTGGCGTGTCTACCGTGAGGAGCGCAGCTTCGAAGGTTGGCTGGGCGTGAACCTGGCCCACCGGGACGAGGCCAACACCGCAGAGGACGGCAACACGAAGCAGCGTGGCGATCACCGTCGACTCAAGGTCTAACAACACGTCGTCCTCCTCTGCGGCCAAATCGTCTCGAAGAACGCTTTCCTCACAAAGACGGCATTCTGGGGAGTGTCGCCCACAAACGTCAGGGGCAAGCGGAATAGCCAGCGCAACTCAGCGACGTCGCGCTCGGATTCAGTCCGCAGACCGGGAAGGGTGCGCTCGGCGCTGGCGCCCCCGGTACGAACATGGAAGACAAGAGGAACACCGCGTCGCCCACGTCGAGGCTGTCGTCTCCGTTCGCATCGCACGCTTCATCGCACGAGAGCGAATCGCCGAACGCGAGGGCGCCTAGTATCCGCATGGGATCGGTCAGG
>JAJFFE010000112.1 GCA_021776775.1 Planctomycetota bacterium
ATTCGCTTTTCCGGACTCGGCGGCGAGGCGATGGCATCGGCCGGGGTGGAATTGTTCGAGAATCTCGTCGATCGCTCGGTGATGGGCTTCAGGAAAGTCATCGCGGAGATGGGGTCGATGGTCGAACTCGCGGCGAGGTTCGTCGACGCCTTGGAGAAGGTTCGACCCGACGCGCTTATCCTGGTCGACTATCCTGGCCTCAATCTCAATCTAGCCAGGATCGCCCGCGGCAAGAAGATTCCCGTCGTCTACTACATCTGCCCGCAAGTGTGGGCGTGGGCACCCTGGCGAGTGCGACGGATTGCCGCTCGGGTCGACAAGCTGCTCGTCATTCTTCCCTTCGAAGAGCCACTGTATCGCCGGTGTCACTCCAACACCGTGTACGTAGGCAACCCGGTATTCGATCATCTGGATCGTTGTTCGAGAGAGCCGGTGCCGGAGCGGTTTACTCGACTTCGCCAGAACTCGAACCGACCGGTCCTAGCGGTGTTCCCGGGTAGTCGACGACAGGAGGTGGAAGAGGCGTTGCCGGCGCTTCTTTCGACTGCACGCGCGCTTCGAGACGAGCACGAACTCGACATCGTCGTTTCGTGCCAACGTCAACGACTGCGCGCCACGGTCGACTCGATCATCGAGGAGTCGAAGAGTCACGCCGACGTGTACGACGGCCCCGCGGTCGATCTGCAGCGCAGCGGTCACTTGTCGCTGGTTGTCTCCGGGACAGCGACCCTGGAGCAGAGCTTCTTTGCCGTCCCCATGGTAGTGGTCTATCCGATTCGTCGGTGGGAGCGGTGGGCGTTTCAATTCATCAGCGTGACCCCGTTCGTCGCCCTCGCCAACCTGTTCGCGGGCACGGACCTGGTCCCGGAGGTTCTTTTCGCCCACGGTGAGGAGGGGCGGATTCTCGACGCGGCGCGGCCGCTGTGGGAGGGGCCGGCGCGCGAGCGATTGGTCGAACGCATGACGCGGGTGAAGAAGGAGCGACTTCGACCGGGGGCGACCGCCCGCGCGGCGGACGAAGTTTTGGACTTCGTGCGATCGATTCCCGATCGCTGACTCCCAGGGCTGCGCGTGAGCTTGAAGTCACGGGGGAATTCTCGCCGCGGTTGGTTATACTCAGGGCGAGGGATTGCGAAGGACAGACCGAGGACACCGTTGATCCATCGGTAAGGATCGTACACATGGTTTACTTCGGCGAACGACGATTCAATAGAACGCGATCAGGCCCGGCATCTCGTGAGATGCTCCGGATCTTGATTCCCATCCTCGTGCTCGGGGGGCTTGCCTTTCTGATTGTCGCTCAAGCCCAATCCGGGGGCGGGCACGACAGTCACCTACCGAAGGGTGACGTATCAAACTCGACGGTTGCCGTGCAGGCCGATGGACCCTCAGGCGAAGAGTCGTCTGGGACCACTGACATCGACCCCGGTCAACGTGCCGCTGGAATTGTGGATGTCGCGCCGCCGCCCAAGCCGCGGGACCCCGAGCCCTTCATCGCCAATGACGATTTTCTGTTGCCGGTCCGCGATGGTGCGATCGACGCGTCGGGTGCGATCATCAACGAACGGCTCCCGTCCGAAGAAGCGGGCATCGCGTACTTACTCCACCGACAGCGCAGCGGCCTTCCGATTCCGATCGCTCCCAACTTGCCGCAGTGGCCCGACGGCTACCTCAATGGCGGAGACGCGCTCCGCGGCCAGCGCTGCACGATGGATCTGGAAATCTTGCGGGAGCCCATGTTCCACGCCATCGACCCCAACCCCTCCGGTGTGGAGCACTACTACACGGTGTTCGGGCTCGACTCGGATCAGCACTACCATCGGATCGTCTTTGCGGAGTCCAGCGAGCACGTCGGATCGGGGAGTCGCATCCGCGTAACGGCGGATTACTTGCGCCTTCACTACTACGTCGATGATCTCGGGCGGCAACCGGCGGTGCCCATGTGGGTCACCTACGAAGTCGAGAAGGCTCCCGTTCCAAATGTCACACCGCACTGGGATCCTGTCGTCTGGGTCGCCGGAATCGGCGCATTTGGCGTTCTCGTGGTTTGGATGAGCGTGTCGTTGAGCGGCGGAATGCGGCGCACGCCGACCCGGCGGTTCAAGCGGAGAAGCCGAGAAGAGTAATTCGCTGGAACTCCTGCTGCGCGCCGGGTGCAATGTGGGAGCCCCGCGGAAATGGAGTGACAGCAATGACCGGTTCACGATACTTCAGCCTTCTCTGGATGAGCGTTCTTACGGCTACCCTTGCGATGCTCACGGTGGGCTGCGAGGGCCAGCCGACGACGAGCCCTTCCCCGGCGAACGGCGGCAGCAGCAAGGGTTACCCGGCGAGCCAGCCGAGCGGGGGCGAAGACTCCGCCGACGCGCACGATCACGACCATGATCATGACGGGTCCGAAGGGGTCACGCCGGTTTCGGACAAATCGACCGCAGACCTCGTGGCTCAGACCAAGCAGTCCGTGGCCGAGATGCGCGAACTCAAGGCACGGCTCGTCACCGGAACCGCACTGTCGGCGGACGAGACCACGCAGATTCAAGCTCGCATCACTGAGCTCGAGAGCGAAATCAAAGGGATTGAAGAGCGTCTCGAACACGATCACTGATCGCTCGGTTGGACCGGAGCCGTTGGACCGCATCGAGCATTCAGTTGCGATCCGACGGACGCAGATGTGACGGCGACGGTTTCACGTAAGCACGGCGGAATCAGTGAGATCGTAGTCAATGAACTCTTCGGCTCTGACGCGATCCTCACTCTCGCGTGAAATCTTGCGTCTCGCCATCCCGGCCGCGCTGCAGAACATCCTGCAAACCGCGATGTTCTGGGTCGACACCAAGATGGTGGCGCGCTACGCGCGCTCAATCTCCGACGATCCTGACGCCCAGGCCGTTCCTCTAGCCGCGTTAGCGGTAACCGGGCCGCTCGTGTGGTCCCTTACCGTCATCGCCACGCTGACCGCAGTCGGGACCACCGCGATTGTCGGGCGTCGGATTGGCGAGGGTCGACTCGACGAAGCGCGGGCGATCGCAGGGACTGCGTGCGCACTATCCCTCGTGCTCGGAGCGCTAGTCGCCATCCCTGGCGCGCTATTCTGCGTCGACTGGGTTCAAGCGCTACTGAGTGTGAGTGACCGAGATCACGACCCCCGATTGGTCCAGGACGCGTCGGCGTACTTCTTCTGGTTCGCCATCTTGTTCCCGTTTCGTTCGATGGCCATCACGTTGGAGTCCGCGCTGCGTGGGGCGGGAGACACCGCCACGCCGATGATCGGTGGGTTGATCGCCAACGGCGTGAACGTGGCGACCAACGCACTGTTGATCTTCGGGCTCTTCGGGCTTCCGCGCCTCGGGGTCGAGGGAGCGGGCATCGGTGTGGCGTTGGCGTCGGTGGGCGAGTGCATCTTCTTGGTCTGGATGATGGTGTCCCGCCGAGGCCTCCGGCTCCAAATCCCTCTGAGGGATCTCTTCCGTTGGTCTCGGGATCGCAGTCGTGAGCTGTTTGCCGTCAGCTTGCCGGCGTTGTTAGATGCCGTGATTTTCCACGCGGGGTTCATGATCTATCAGCTGGCGATCTACTCCCTCGACGACAATCAAATCGCGGCGCACCGAGTCGCGATCACGCTGCAGTCCGCAGCGTTCATGCCGGCCGCGGGGTTCTACGCGGCGGCGGCTTCCCTGTCCGGGCGTCTCCTCGGGGCTGGGCAAGTCGAGCTCGCGACCCTCGCTGCGAAGCGGACCGTCGTTTTCGGTCTGGTCTGCATGGCGCCGGTCATGCTTCTGTTCCTTCTCGGAGGGCACGGGTTGGCAGCCTTTTTCTCCGAAGGCAACGACACCGTCGCCCCGTTAGCCGCGCAGTGCCTGATGATCGGTGCGTTCGAGGTTCCGTTCTTGTTGATTACGGAGTCGCTGCGCGGAACGTTGCGCGGCGCCGGCGAAACCCGTCAGCCGGTCATCATCACGACCGTCGGCACTTGGCTCGTTCGCGTTCCAGGATCATGGCTCCTGGCGTCGTTCTTCGGGCTGGGGCTGCTAGGCGTCTGGTACACGACGGTCGTCGATTGGATCGTGCGCGCTGGCATCGCGATCGCACTGTTTCGCGGCGGACGATGGAAGACGCGGAAGATCTAGTCGGCGATGTGGCGCGCGACGCGGTACTGACGACGCTGTGGCCACGACGCGGTACCCAGTTACTCAGTGATCTTGGCGGCGAGGAAGCCGCGGTTCATCTCGGCGATGAATCGTACCGGAATTTCTTTCGGGCACGCGCCTTCGCAGTCGTAGGTATTGGTGCAGCCGCCGAATCCTTCGCGATCCATCTGCCCGACCATGTCCCGAACTCGTCGCTTTCGCTCGGGCTGCCCCTGTGGCAGGTGCGCGAACTGAGCAACCTTGGCCGAGACGAACAGCATGGCTGAAGCATTCTTGCAGGCCGCGACGCAGGCGCCGCACCCGATACAGACCGCGGCTTGAAACGCGATATCGGCTTCGTCTTTGCCGATCGGGACCGCGTTCGCGTCCGGCGCGCCGCCGGTGTTCACGGCGACGTAGCCACCAGCTTCGATGATTCGATCGAACGATGTCCGGTCGACGACCAGGTCACGAATCACCGGGAACGGTCCCGCCCGCCACGGCTCTACGACAATGCGGTCACCGTCGTTGAACTCCCGCATGTGCAGCTGGCAAACCGTGGTTGCTCTCTGGGGACCGTGGGGGACCCCGTTGACGACGAGTGAGCACATACCGCAGATGCCTTCTCGGCAGTCGCTATCGAACGCGATAGGTTCCTGGCCGTCGCGCACCAGACTTTCGTTGAGGTGGTCGAGCAGTTCCAAGAACGACATGTGCTCGCTTGCGTCGGGAACCTCGTAGGTCTCGAACATTCCGGCCGTTTGAGCGTCGAGCTGACGCCAAACTTCGAGGGTGAGTCTCATCTACTTGTAGCTCCTCACCGCAAGCGCGACATTCTCGAACACTAGGTTCTCCTTGTGGAGTTTCGGCTTCTTGCCGACGCCGTCGAACTCCCACGCGGCCGCGTAGCAGTAGTCGTCGTCGTTGCGCAATGCTTCACCCTCGCCGGTTTGGTGTTCCTCGCGGAAGTGACCTCCGCACGACTCTTCGCGATCACGGGCGTCGTAGCAAAGCAGCTCTGCGAACTCGAGGAAGTCGGCGACGCGGCCGGCGCGCTCCAATGACTGATTGAATTGGGCGCCGGATCCGGGAACCTTCACGTTTTCCCAAAACTCTGAGCGAAGCTGGGGAATCAACTCTAGCGCCTTCGACAGTCCGTCGCGATTGCGCGCCATGCCGCAGTAGTCCCAGCAGAGTTTGCCGAGTTCTTGGTGGAACGAGTCGACGGTTCGACCGCCTTGCACTGCGAGCAAGCGATTGATCTTCTCGCAAGCTCGTCCTTCGGCCGCTTGGAACTCTGGGTGATCCGTATCTACCTTGGGCAGCGCGTTGCTGGCCAGGTAGTGGCCAATCGTGTACGGGATCACGAAGTAGCCATCGGCCAGACCTTGCATCAGCGCACTGGCGCCGAGGCGGTTGGCACCGTGATCCGAAAAGTTTGCTTCGCCGAGAACGTGTAGCCCCGGCAAGGTGCTCATCAAGTTGTAGTCCACCCAGAGCCCGCCCATGGTGTAGTGCGGGGCGGGGTAGATTCGCATGGGTCGTTGGTACGGATTCTCGCCGGTGATTCGTCCGTACATCTCGAACAGGTTGCCGTACCGTTCCCGAATGGAACTCTCGCCCAGTCGCTGGATCGAGTCGGCAAAGTCGAGGAACACGCCGCGCCCACCCGGACCGACGCCGCGCCCTTCGTCGCACACTTCCTTAGCACTGCGGCTGGCGATGTCTCGAGGGGCGAGGTTGCCGAAGCTCGGGTATTTCCGCTCGAGGTAGTAGTCGCGCTCGTCCTCGGGAATCTCTCGCGGATCCCGTTTGTCGTCGGCCTCGCGAGGAACCCACACCCGGCCGTCGTTACGCAACGACTCGGACATCAGGGTCAGTTTCGACTGATAGTCGCCACTCTGCGGAATGCAGGTCGGGTGAATCTGCGTGTAGCAGGGATTGGCGAACGCAGCGCCGTGCTTGTACGCTCGATACGAAGCGGTCACGTTGCAACCGACGGCGTTGGTCGAGAGATTGAAGACGTTCGAGTATCCACCGGTGGCGAGCACTACCGCATCCGCCGCGAAGCGTCCCATGGCTCCGGTGACGAGGTTGCGCGTGACGACACCTCGCGCCTTGCCATCGACGATGACCAAGTCGAGCATCTCGGTCCGCGGGTACATCTTGACCGTGCCTCGCCCGATCTGGCGCGCCAACGCTGAGTAGGCGCCGAGCAAGAGTTGCTGTCCGGTTTGACCTCGCGCGTAGAACGTTCGGGATACCTGTGCGCCACCGAACGAGCGATTGTCGAGATGCCCGCCGTACTCACGCGCGAACGGGACCCCCTGCGCGACGCACTGATCGATGATGTTTTCGCTGACTTGAGCCAGTCGATAGACGTTCGCTTCTCGCGCGCGAAAGTCGCCACCCTTGATGGTGTCGTAGAACAGCCGGTAGACGCTATCGCCATCGTTCTGGTAGTTCTTCGCCGCGTTGATGCCACCCTGCGCCGCGATGCTGTGCGCCCGGCGCGGACTGTCTTGGAAACAGAGACAGTCGACTTCGTATCCCAACTCCGCGAGCGTGGCCGCCGCCGAGGCGCCGGCGAGGCCGGAGCCCACGACGCACACCTTGAACTTCCGTTTGTTGGCGGGATTGACGAGCTTCATCTCAAATTGATGACGCTCCCATTTCGATTCCAGAGGACCGGTCGGGACTCTCGAGTCGAGTTTCATGCGTTGCCGCCGATCCAGCCGGCCAAAACCGCGATGGGAATTGAGCCGTTACCGAGCGCGAGGAGCACGGCGACTGTAATACCGCCGCGTTTCACCAACGGGGTGAACGTCGGATGGTTAAAGCCGAGGGTCTGTACTGTGCTTGCGACTCCGTGGCTCAAGTGAACCGCCAACATCACTTGTGCGACGATGTAGATCGACGCGACGACCGGCTCGCGAAATCCGGCCACAACCATGGCGAACACGTCGTGCCGGGTTCCGGTGGCCGTGGCTTCTACCAGGGCGTGATGATCGGGATGAGTGACGCCAACCGTGAAGTGGAGCAAGTGGTAGACGACGAACGCGAGGATCGTGAAGCCGGTCAGCACCATGGTCCGTGACGAGAGCGTGGAGACGATTGTCCGTCTCATGCGGTAACCGACGGGTCGCGCGCTTCGATTGCGCGCCGCCAAGCTCAACGTTCCCCACAAGTGGACCGAGAGGGCGCCGAGGAGACCGATTCGCCCCGCCCAAACGACAGCCGGCTTGCTCTTCAGGAATGCCGCGTACTCGTTCAACGCCGCGGGACCTTGGTAAATGAGGAGATTCCCGGCCAAGTGCATGATCACGAAGCCGAACAGCATCAGGCCTGTGATGGCGACGAGCGTCTTGCGTCCAATCGTCGAGGTGACGTACGACAAAAGGGGTACTGACGGTCGAGGCAACGACGGAAGTGGTGGAGTGGCCTTCACTCGAGGACCTCCCCGAGTGCGTCGACGTTTGACGTCGGACGCGATTGTGTCGACATGCACGCTCCCGGCCTCGACGTCGGAGTGAGTTTCGTTCGAGGCGCGCCGGATTCTGGTTCGGCCCCGAAGCGATGTCAAGTCACCCGCTCATGTCGAAGCGTTGGCGCCGTCCACTCTACGGACAGTTCGAGGTCTCGCAGGTCAATCCGTCAGGCGTCGAATCGACGCCACAGCTGGGATACGGAGCGGGGAGTAATGGGCCGCCGAGGAACATGAACGTGAGGCAGAAAATGGAGTCTTCCAAGTCGATGTTGCCGTCGTTGTCGGCGTCGTGGGCCGACAGGCACATCGCCGGTCCGCCAGCCATCTGATAGCTCAAGTCGAAGATGGCATCGGCGAGATCCAAGACGCCGTCTAGATTCGAGTCACCTCGGCGGAACGTGGAGCTGGTTGCTGATTCGAGGGTGATCTGGCCCGGGACGGTCAGCGCGATGAACGACTGCAGGTTTACGGTGACAACGTTCGAGATCGGTATCGGACCGTGGACTCCGTCCTCGAAGTACACCTCGGAAATTGTGCTGGCCGCCGCTGTCGGGATCGTGTCGATGTCGATCGTGACGACTGCGGTTTCACTGGCCGCGATGAGAAGGGGTGGGGCGACCAAGAAATCGATGACCACTCCCACCGTGACTCCGCCGGTTGCGACTCCGGACTCTTCGAGAATTGAAACTTCGAAGAAATCCGGATCCAACCCAGCCAATGGCTCGGCAGGAGAGACTTCGGACACTGCGACGAGCGAGGCGTCGTACGTGAATGCCATCGAGAATCCGGCGACGTCGTTCGGGAAACCGGGATTATCACGGTCTTCGGCGACGGTGATCTCGGTTTGTGCGCTCCCGATCCCAGTCGCCGCATCGAAGAACAGCGTCGTCGCTGAGAAGCGATAGGAGAAATTGTATGTCTGCGAAGGAACCACCATTTCGCAGCTGACTTCGGCGGAGATCTCTCCGGCGTCGACCGCGACAACGGTGTAGTCATGGCTTCCCGGAGTCGCCAAGTCATCGACCACGCTTTGTACGTCGCCCGGAAGAGACGCGATGAGTTGTGAATCGCGGAACAACTGAATCTCGCTGTAGATCCCGGCATTGACCCAGGTGACCGTGGCGGCGTCGGCGACGAGATCGTACTCACATTGCAAGTCGATCACCGCGGGGACGAAGTCGTCGGTGGGGCGGAGCACAGTGACCGAGTGGACCTGGCCCGTGCGCCACGTGGTGAGTGCAGCGTTTCCGGCCACGGGGGGAGCGTTCGTCTTGAACCGGAAGTTGTACATGGTGCCCCAGCGAATCGGATTGGCCGGTTCCGCGGTCGACGACGTGCTCCAGGCGAGCCCACTACCGGGCGTCTCCGTCAGTATCCACGCTTCGTTGTGGTATCCCGCATCTCCGAACGGCAGGTGGATCGGATCGACGCCGGGGAGAACCGAGGCACCACTGCCGGAATGATGGTGCACGGCGTGGAACGAATCACTCGAGTCGATCACCAGCCCGTTTGGAATGGTCACTGCGAACGCGCCGACGCTGTCGTGCGAGTTCTCGTTGTAGGCCGCGTATTCGTAGTGAAAGACACCGTTACTCTCGGTCACGGTGCTCGCAACCCAGATTCGACCGAAGCCACCGTCGGTTTCGATCGACTCGAGCAAGACACTCGGGTCGAGCGTAGCCCAGTGCTCGATCACGGTTCGTTCTGCGATGGTTTGCGCCGGGTTCATGGTCGCCGACCAATTCGCCCCGGCGCCGACCAACGTCACCGGGCAGATGGAGACGTTGTTCATGTGGTTGCCGGCGGCGGTATCGTCAAACGTGATGTATTGGCCGTCGACGAAATATTGCGCTCCGTCTCCCGAAGACTCCAAGAGCGACACCGGCACTTGCAGTCGGCGCCCGATGTTCGTCGGCGGTGGCGAAGCGACGAACGGGTAGGGGAACTCACCGGTCGATGGGTTTACCTGAGATCGCGGCCCGAGCGTGGATTGCGTTCCGTTGCGTACTGCGGTGTACGGATCGGAGCAGCCGATTCCTAACGTGTCGCACGGGGTCGACGCACAGGGGCCGCAAAGCGTTTGGCTCAACGCGCAGAATCCGTGTTTCAGCCAACTCTGACCGACCTGAGTCAAGATACCGCTGGACAGCTTGTATAGGTTTTGACCGATGACGGGGTGTTCGCTGCTCGACGCTTGCCACTGCAGGATGGTGTCGCCGACATTGCACGAGGTCGTACCTACCGAAAACGCTTCGATCGCCCCGATCGGGGTGGGAGTGCTGGCGTAGTTGGCAACCCCGTTGAGCTGTCCGACGATGACGTCGGGGCCGGTCTGCGCGTGCGCCAGCGGTGTGGCAAGGAACAGAACAAAGCCGATCAGCAGCGTCGTGCGCATGAGGGTTCTACATTCGGTCGGAGGAGTTGAGCCGAGACGAGTCTACCCATCTCCGACATTCCCCGGGAAGAGCGAAGAGCGAGCAACGTGAATGGCGGCCACAAAAAAAGAAGGCCACGGGAGGAAATCCTCCCGTGGCCTTCTCGAAGCGAACCGTGATTCTGACTCACGGTGGACTCTGACTTACGGGCAGCTGTAGCTGTCGCAGGGCAAAGTACCAGCCGACGAACCACAGCTCGGGAACGGCGCAGGCGGTGCCGGTCCGGACTGGAAGAGGTACGTCAGGTTGTAGATGGGATCCGCAATGTCGACGCTGTCGTCGGCGTTGGTGTCCTGCGTAGAGAGACACTGTTGCGGGCCGGCCTGGAAGAGGTACGTCAGGTTGTAAACCGGATCGGCAATGTCGATCGAGTTGTCACCGTTCGCGTCTCCGCGGATGAACTGATCAAACACGCCCTCTTCGAGCGTGATCGTTCCCGGAATGAGGGTCGCGGCGTACGAGTTCGAATCGACGGAAACCAAGTTGAAGATCGCGATCGCGCCGTGCACTCCATCTTCGAAGTACATGGACGTCGTGGTCTCGGTTGCGCCCGCCGGGTTCGTTGCCAAGTCGACCGTCAAGATGTCGGTTTCCGTGGCGCACGTGAGGAGCGGCGGATTGAAGAGGAAGTCGATGACCACACCCACGGTTACACCGCCGGTAAGGGCTCCGCCGTCGTCGATGATCGCCGGGCTGACGAAGTCCGGGTCGAGCGCTGCGAGTGCGCTGGACTCAGTAACGTCGGTGACCTCGATCAGCGCCGGGTCGAACGTGAAGGCGATCGACAACGCGTTGACGTCGTTCGGGAAGTCAACGTTGTCCGGATCTTCGAGAACCGTGATGCTCGTCGAGCCGCTACCGTCGCCACTGACACCGTCGAAGCCGACGGTCGCGTCGGCGACGCGGTACTGGAAGTTCAGAGTCGGCTCCGGAACGTCGATTTGGACGCCGATCGAAGCACCCTCGTCTCCGCCGACGACCGGCGTGACGGAGTAGGTGTAGGTACCCGGAGTGGTGTTCGGATCGCTGTACATGGTGGCGGTGCCACCGAGGCTAGCGATCGGCGTTCCGTCGCGCTCGATGTTGATCGAGTCGTACGGCTCGCTGTTGTTCCACGTCAGGTCAACTTCGTTGTCGACGAGGTCGTAGGTCGCAGCGACGTCGGTCGGCGGCAGGATGAAGTCGCCACTCGGAACCGGCACCGTGGTGCTGTAACTGTCCGAGTTGCGCCACGCGGTGACGGTCGCGTTGCCCGTGGTGGGCGGAGCGAACGTCGTGAACGAGAAGGTGTACTGAGTTCCCCAACGAATCGGGTTGGCGGCGGTCGTCGTAGGATCGGTTTCCCACTTGATCGACGAACCGGTGACGGTGGCCGGCCACGCGTCGTTGTCGTAACCCGCTTGCACGAAGCCTTGGCCCGCGTTCGAGTAGTTCGGGTCGACGCCCGGCTGCGTGCCAGAACCACTACCGGAGTGGTGGTGAACGGCGTGCATGCTCGGCGTGATGACGATCCCGGCCGGCAGTGCGACCTCGAGTGCGCCCACGGCAGCGTGCGAGTTCATGTTGTAAATGTTGTACGTGTAGTTGTAGAGCCCGCCACCCATGTCGACGACCTTCGCGGCGAGGAAGAAACGACCCGTCGCCAATCCTGTTTCGTCGGTGTCGAATGTCGTGAGCTCGACGTCGGAATCGATGTTCGCCCAGTGCTCGATCATCGAGACTTCGGTGACCGTCTGCGACGGGTTGATGCTCGCGTTCCAGTTGTTTCCAGAGCCCGTAATGTTGATCGGGCAGATGGAAACGTTGTTCATGTGGTTCTGAGCCGCCGAGTCATCCGGCGTGATGTATTGACCGTCGACGAAGTAGTCCGGGCCGGCGCCAGCGCTCGACTCGAGGAACGTGACGGGCACCTGAACGCGGCGACCGATGTTGGCGGGCGCGCTCGGAGCGCTGTACGGGTACGGGTACCAACCGCTGGAACCGTTGACTTGCGAACGCGGGCCGAGGTTACCTTGGGTTCCGTTGCGGCTCGCGGTGTACGGATCGGAGCAGCCGATTCCGAGGGTCGAGCAACCGGTACCCGAACACGGTCCGCAGAGCGATTGGCTCAGGGCGCAGAAGCCGTGCTTCAGCCAGCCTTGGCCGATCTGGGTCATCACCCCGTCTTTGATTCGGAACATGTTCTGTCCGATGACCGGATGCTGGTTGGTGCTAGCCACCCACTGAAGAACCGTCGAACCCTCGTTGCACGAGGTGGTGCCGATGGCAAATGCGTCGATCGGGCCGATCGACGTAGTGGTGTCGGTGCTGTAGTTCGCTACACCGTTCAATTGCCCGACGATGACGTCGGGACCCTGAGCCTGGACCGCGGAGATTCCGATGACCAGGACCACGAAAGCCGGGACGAAGAGACGTGCTCGCATGAACTCAATCCTCCTTGAGTTGTCTTCCCACTCTGGCCAGAGCCCGACGCACCCTACGGTGGAGTCGGGTCGACGATCGACCAGAGCTTTGTCTAAACACCGACCAACACGACTCGCGGGGAGTGCTGGTTGGCTGCGCGGCACCGAACTCACGTAAGCTGATGCCAACCTTGGATTTCATCACTAAACAGATGCCGTGACAGTGCGTCGTCTTACCGACAGCACGACAAGATGCATTCGGAGCCAAGCAAATCGGACTTCAGCCAGAATGCACTTCGAGAAGCCCCAGAGTTGCCGTTGTTACGAACCAAATTGGTCCAACGTTGACTCTGCGTGGGTTTCTTCCGCCTGTTCGTTGGTCCTCTTTGCGCGCGTCTCAGTGGATCGACGCACACGAATTGTGTACCGGACCTAAGGGCCGAACGACCGGCCTTAACATTTGAATTGAAGTGTTCTGGGGATGAGTCCTGTTTGTTTTGGTCCACGTCTGATTCGTCGACCGAATTCTAGCCCTGAAAGCGACGCGGCTCTCGCCGCAACACCAGCCGGTATCTTACCTTTTGATCCGGCTGCTGCGAGAGGGCATTTGCGAAATGTTCGTAGGAAACGCTCGGGCCTAGCGCTGGTTGATCGGCGCGCTACAGTCCTCCCCGAACTACGTCACCGGAGGATTGAGCATGATGGACAGCACTCACCCCGGGCCCTCGGGGGTTCGCGTCGCAATTGTCTACGGATTTGCAACGGCGATTGCCATGTGGGGGCTCGGTTACGTTCTGCATCTTCCAGGCTTACAGCTTTCGCCGAAGCTCTCGCTTCCTCTGATGCTCGCGCTGATGGCGGGCGCGAGCCTCTGTATCGGGCGGGAGAGTCGTTCGATTGCGGTCGCGGCGGGGGCCGGGGCGGTGACCAGCGCCATCAACCTCTTGATTCTGGGCGGCGTTCTGACGTCGGACGACGCCGATCGCGGCTGGGTCGCCGTATGGTGTGCCGGGTTTGTGGCGACGGGAGCTGTCTTGGGCGCGATCGCCGGCGGCGTGGGGTTGCGGCTGGCGCGGCCCCAGCGACCGCACGGAGTCGACCCGGGGTTGCTCTTTGCGTTGACCGCCTGCGTTGCGACCTTCCTGCTGATCATCATCGGCGGCGTGGTCACGAGCGAGGAGGCCGGGCTGGCCGTGCCCGATTGGCCCAACTCCTTTGGCTCCAACATGTTCCTGTACCCACTCTCGAAGATGATCGCCCAGAATGACGTGTACTTCGAGCACACCCATCGACTGTTCGGGTCGATGGTCGGGCTGACCGTTCTGGCCATCACCGTCGATCGCTGGATTGCCGGCCGCCGGCGCTGGCTCGCTGCTCTGGCGACGTTCGCGCTAGTCCTCGTCGCGTTTCAAGGGCTCCTGGGCGGGATGCGGGTCGAACAAGCTGATCTCTGGACGGGCACCGTCCCGCAGTGGAAGCGCAGCGCCAAAGAACTCTTCGACAGTCTCGGTCTGACGGAGAATCGGCTTCGTGTGTTTCACGGGGTGTTGGGACAGCTCTTCTTCGGTCTGCTCGTGGCCATGGCTGCCTTCGCGACTCGGACATGGGCGCGAGCGTCGCAGGCGGCGGCGCATCAACTGCGCGGTCAAGACTGTTGGCTCTCGCTCGCGTTTCTGCTCTGCGTCGTCACTCAGTTGATTCTGGGCGCCATCACCCGGCACGTTGCTCGCGAACCGTTTGTGTTGATCCACCTCGGCTTCGCCTTTGTCGTGGCCGGGCTGGGGTTCTTGGTCGCTATCCGTCGACTGATCGCGGCGCGAGAGATACCGGCATCGCGCCGAACCGCAGCCGCGATCGGACTCACCATCTTGGGCCAATTGGTTCTCGGGTTTGCCGCGCTGGCGCTGACCGATGGTGAAGAATCGACCGCCGGTACTCTCGTCGCGACTGCACATCAAGCGACCGGAGCGCTCATACTCGCACTTGCAGTGCTCGATTTCGTGTGGACGTGTCGCCTATCCAGCGTCGTTTCAGCGCGCGCCGATGGCGAAGGCATGGACACCACAGCCGCGACGACGTCGGTAGGCTCGTCGGCGCACTGAGTCGACCGTCAGGATCACGTGGTCGATTGATCTGCCCGCGTTCCCCAGAGGGTTGTCACTGCTACGAAATGCGGCGAAAAAGTCGGAAATCGTTCTCCTAGCTGTGGACAAAAAACCGGTGTTTGCTAATCTCCCGCGCGAATGGCGGTCGGAGTTTTTGACGGGCTGCTTCATGTCGTTGGCAGCGGGGATCCGTCTCCTCGCAGGGGAAATCGCGGGATACAACAGTCGCGTTCGCGAAGGCACAAGCCCACTCAGGCGAAGGTCTTTTCGACCGATAAGGATCTGAGTTCGCGTAGTGTTACGCGGGCACATGGAGTGGTTTTTCGGACCAGTGAACTACGGAGTTCCGGTTCGAAGTCTGACGACTCCTCCCGAAGTTTGCCTTGAGACGTTTAACGAGAGCGACGCTCTCAATCCGGCCCGCCGCTGGAGAATCGAGGAGCTCGAAACGTGGCCGATCGAGAAGTCGTGGCGGAGCATGACGGTGACGATGTCGCCGGTGTGCCGAACAACCATATATTCCCGCCTTGGTTCGATAACTTCGTGAAGTTGTCGGGAGCGATGGGTGGCCTCGTCGGCGCCTATGTCGTCGTGATGATCTATTTCGGCTTGTCTCCGAAGTCGCTCGACGCCGGATACATGCCGGTGCAGCCGGTGCCCTACAGCCATGCGCTGCACGCGGGCGATCTCGGTTTGGATTGTCGGTACTGCCACACTGGAGTCGAGGACTCGGCCCACGCGTCAGTCCCGCCGACAGCGACGTGCATGAACTGTCACGGCATGGTCGGTAAGGAAAGCGTTCTTCTCGAGCCGATTCGAGACAGCTTCGCAACCGGGATGCCGGTCGACTGGATTCGCATCCATGACCTCCCCGACTACGCCTACTTCAACCACAGCGCTCACGTGAAGCGCGGCGTTGGCTGCATCGAGTGCCACGGTCGCGTCGATCAAATGGAAGAAGTCTTCCAGGCCGAGCCGTTGAGCATGGGGTGGTGTCTCGATTGCCACCGCAACCCCGCTCCCGCGCTTCGCCCACTCGACAAAATCACCGACATGAACTACGAGATCGACGCCAGCCCCGAGTCGCGCTTAGCCATGCTCAAGCGCAACCAACTCGTCACGGCCGAGGCGACCGAGCCCGTAACTCTTTCGGAAGCAAAACGACGGGGGTGGGCAACCACCCGTTGGGAAATCATGACCAGCTGTTCGACGTGCCACCGATGAACACGGGGAAACCGATGTCCGGAGACCGGAAGGGTCGCGATCTTTGGCGAAGCCTCGACGAAGTCGCGAACACCCCTGAATTCAAGCGTTTCGTTGAGCAGGAGTTTCCGAACCATGCTCCGGAACTGCTGAATCAGAAGTCGCGCCGTCACTTCTTGAAGGTGATGGGAGCTTCGGTAGCGTTGGCCGGCATGGGAACCATGTCGGGCTGTGTTCGCTGGCCCGAAGAGAAGATCCATCCATTCACCAGTCGTCCTGACGGGCGCTTGCCCGGGGTTCCGGTCGAGTATGCCACGAGCTTCGAGGTCGACGGCGTTGCCCGCGGCGTCTTGGCGAAGAGCTTCGACGGCCGGCCGATCAAGATCGAGGGGAATCCGCAGCATCCGACGAGTCTCGGTGCCGCCGACTCGCTGACGCAAGCGAGTGTTCTCGGTCTCTACGATCCGGCGCGCAGTCGATTCGTCACGCACGGCGGAGAGAAGAAGACGTGGTCCGACGTCACCGCGTTGGTCAGCGAGATTCAAGCCACCCAAGGGCGTGGGGTTCACGTCCTCTGTGAGTCGACCTCGTCCGAGACTCTTACCGCTCTGCGGTCGGAACTCTCCGGCAAGCTCCCGCTGCTCACCGCGGCGCACTGGCACGTCTACTCGCCGGTCTCCCGAGATAACGAGCGCTTGGGCTGCTACCACGCGTTCGGCAGTGCCGCGCGACCGCAGTACAACCTCGACCGCACCGACGTGATCGTCTCGTTTGACGAGGACTTCCTGCAGAACCACCCGAACTCGGTTCAGTACACGCGAGACTTCGCCCGGCGCCGTCGGCCGGAGAATGGCAAGCTGAGTCGACTCTATTCGGTCGAGGGCAACTTCTCGCTCACGGGAAGCAACGCCGACGCGCGGCTGCCTGTGCGCCCGAAGGACGTCCCGCGAGTGCTCGCTCGCGTGATTCAGTCACTCAGCGCTCTGGGAATCAAAGGGGCGCCGCCGGCTGTCGCCACGCTCGCCGGAGAAAACATCGGCACTGAGCACGACGCGGCCACCCTCAACGATTTCGTCGAGAACGTGGCCGGCGATTTGATCGCTGCGCGCGGTCGCGGAGCCGTCATGGTCGGTCCGGCACAGCCGGCCGGTGTTCACGCTCTCGCGGCGTGGCTCAACCAGGCGTTGAGCAATGCGGGCAACTCGGTCGAGTACATCGCCGATCCCAACGGCGCGCGAATTCCGAGTGGCGACGCGATCGACAACTTGTCCAAGTCGTTGGCCGCCGGTGAAGTCGAGTACCTGATCGTGCTCGGCGGCAATCCGGTCTACAACGCGCCGAAGGGGACCAACTTCTCGGACGGTCTGACCAAGGTCAAGAAGGCGTCGATCCATCTCAGTCAGTACGCTGACGAAACGTCGCGCAAGTGCACCTGGCACTTGCCGGCGGCGCACTACCTCGAGTCATGGGGCGACGCCTACGCGTGGGACGGGACGCATACCGTAGCGCAGCCGCTTCTCCAGGCGATGTACGGCGGCAAGTCCCTGATCGAGTTTGTCGGCATGTTGGCCGGCAAGACCGAATCCGCGCACGATCTTATGAAGGCCGCGCTGACGGCCAAGCACGGTCAATCCTTCGATTGGACGCAAGCGCTTCACGACGGATTCGTGGCCGGCTCTGCTCCCGACAAAGGCAGGATGACGGTCGGCACCAACTGGCACGGTGCGCTGACCGAGGTGGCGGGCCGCGTCTCGACGGAATTCGACGTCGTCTTCGTGCCCGACTCGAGCGTCTACGACGGGCGGTTCTCGAACAACGGCTGGTTGCAAGAGCAACCCGATCCGATGACGAAGATCGCGTGGGACAACGCCGCGTTGATCTCACCGCATGACGCCACCAAGCTCGGCATTCCGACGACGAACGCCATGGGCGATACGACGCGACCCATGCTCGACGTGACCGTCGCGGGCACGACAGTTCCTATCGTGGCGTTCGTCATGCCGGGAATCGCCAAAGGGACCGTGGTTCTGCCGCTGGGTTACGGCCGCGCCCTCACCGGTCGGCGCGTCGCCGGCGCAACGAGCTACAACGCGTACGACCTCGGCGGTGGTGGGTTCGACGTTTACCCGCTGCGCACTTCTGCGGACTTCCAAGGCAACGGAGTCGGCGGAAGCGTTCGCAAGGGCAGCGGAACGTACGAGCTGGCGACGACCCAGGATCACCATGCGCTCGAGGAGGGCACGGGGCCGGGTAACGTCTTTACCGACTACGATCTCGACGGCGAAAGCAAGCGACGCAATCGTCACAACCTCCGCGTCGTTGACGAGCAAGAACTCGCGGCTGACTCCGACGCTGTGAAGGAGTTGGCACCACACGTTCCCCATCGGAACTCACTCTGGAAAGAGTTCGAGTACAAGGGCAACAAGTGGGGCATGACGATCGATCTCACTTCGTGCACCGGTTGTGGCGCGTGCGTCACAGCGTGCACTGCAGAGAACAACGTCGGCGTCACCGGCAAGGACGAAGTCGCATACGGTCGCGAAATGCACTGGATCCGGATCGACCGATACTTCCAAGGCGAAGATCGTGACAACCCTCAGGTCGCCCACCAACCGGTGACCTGCCAGCAGTGTGAGAACGCCCCGTGCGAGCAAGTTTGCCCGGTCGGCGCCACCATGCATTCGGCCGAGGGGCTGAACGACATGGTTTACAACCGCTGTATCGGCACCCGGTACTGCTCGAACAACTGCCCGTACAAAGTGCGTCGGTTCAACTACTTCAACAACCACCGACACGCTTCGCGCCAAGAAGAGATGGCGTACAACCCAGACGTCACGGTTCGACACCGTGGAGTCATGGAAAAGTGCACGTTCTGCGTCCAACGGATCAACAAAGCGAAGATCGAGTCGAAGAACGAGGGCGCGAAGATCACCGACGGTGCCTTCACCACCGCCTGCGCACAAACCTGTCCCGCTGAGGCGATCACGTTCGGCGACCTGAACGATCCCGAGGCGCGGGTGACCCAACTGCAAACTAAGAACAACCGCGCCTACGAGATGCTCGAGGACATCAACACGAAGCCTCGACTCCAGTACCTGGCGAAGGTGAGGAATCCGAAGTCATGACGACGAGCTGGACAGAGGAACCTCTACCCCATAACACGTACGAGGATCCGACCCACCGCCCACCGCTGGTCACTGGCGGACACACCAACCACTCGATCACCGAGCGGGTTTGCAGCATCGTGGAGAACCCGCCGACCAAGGCGTGGTACGTCGCGTTCGCGATCTCGTTCTCGGTGCTGGGTCTCCTCGGACTGATGATCGGTTACCTGGTCATCACCGGAACCGGCGTCTGGGGTGTCAACAACCCCGTCGGTTGGGGATACGCCATCATCAACTTCGTGTTCTGGGTCGGTATCGGTCACGCCGGAACGCTGATCTCGGCAATCCTCTTCTTGTGCCGACAGAAATGGCGTACTGGGATCAACCGCGCGGCGGAGGCGATGACGATCTTCGCCGTTATCTGCGCCGGTACGTTCCCGGGTATCCACGTCGGCCGGGCGTGGTTTGCCTACTGGATGTTCCCGCTCCCCAACCAAATGGAGATGTGGCCGAACTTCAGGAGCCCGCTCCTGTGGGACGTGTTCGCAGTCAGCACATACTTCACGATCTCGCTGCTGTTCTGGTACATGGGAATGATTCCCGACCTCGCGACTCTCCGCGACCGGGCCAAGCACCCGCTCAGGCGATTCGCCTACGGACTGCTGTCGATCGGGTGGAGCGGATCCAACCGTCAATGGCACGTCTACGAGCGCGCGTACTTGATTCTCGCCGCGCTGGCGACGCCGCTCGTACTGTCGGTGCACTCCGTCGTTAGTTTCGACTTCGCCGTTGCGCAGTTGCCGGGTTGGCACACCACGATCCTCCCGCCGTACTTCGTGGCCGGGGCGATCTTCTCCGGGTTCGCGATGGTGGTGACCCTACTCGTGCCGTGTCGCCACTACTTCAACCTCAAAGACATCATCACGATGCGTCACCTCGAGAACATGAACAAAGTCATCATGCTCACGGGGATGATCGTCGGATACGCCTACGCCACCGAGTTTTTTATCGCGTGGTACGGCGGTAACAAGACAGAGACTTTCGCCTTCATCAACCGCGCGTTCGGACCGTACGGCTGGTCCTACTGGATCATGGTCAGCTGCAACGTCATCTCGCCGCAGATCTTCTGGTTCAAGAAGGCGCGCACCAATCTCGTGATCATGTTCATCGTCAGCATTTTTGTGAACATCGGCATGTGGTTCGAGCGTTTCGTCATCGTTATCAGTTCGCTCGCGAACGACTTCCTGCCGTCCTCGTGGGGCTACTACCGTCCCACCATGATCGACGTCGGAACGTTCGTCGGGAGCTTTGGACTGTTCTTCACCTTGTTCCTCCTCTTCTGTCGCTTCCTCCCGTTCATCGCCATGGCCGAGGTCAAGGCAACGATGTCGGAGCAGCGCCACGCCGCACACCGCGATGGCCATGACGGAACGGGCGCCCCGGCGCACGGCTCCGATCAATCGGCCAAACCCGCGGGCGCCGCGGTATAGAAGGGGACCGGAGAAACATGCACGCACCAGCGACCCAACCCCGAGCGCAAGTCAAAGAGGCCGGCGTCCTGGCAGAGTTCGACACGGACGAAGCCATCATGGAAGCCGCCACGAAAGTCCGCGACGCCGGGTTCACTCGGTGGGACTGCCACACCCCGTTTCCCGTGCACGGCCTCGATGGCGCCATGGGCATTCGTCAGACGATCCTTCCGTGGCTGGTCCTCGGAGCTGGACTGACGGGCGTTTGCGCTGCCTGCCTCATGCAGTGGTGGATGAACGCCGTCGATTACCAGTTCGTGGTCAGTGGCAAGCCGATGTGGAGTCTCCCGGCGAACGTCCCGATCATGTTCGAAGTCATGGTGCTGTTCAGCGGGCTCACCGCATTCGGCGCCATGTTCGCGCTCAACGGTCTGCCGCTTTGGTACAAGCCGCAATTTCGAAGTGAACGATTCCGACGAGTCACCGACGACAAGTTCTTCGTCTGGGTCGACGCTCGGGATCCCAAGTACGGCGAAGCGACGGCGTTCCTGTCGGGCCTCGGCTCCAACCATGTGGAAACGGTGAAGGAGGTGATCGAATGATCGACTTCGCCCAATTGATCGACAAAGTCGTTCCGTCTGCGTTGATGCCGAAGACCGGGTCGAACCAGCGCAAATTCCCGCTGATCATCCATCTCATGGGTGCAGCGGTCACCTGCGCGCTGCTCATTCCGCCGGTCATGGCGTGGCGAGCACGGACCGTGCATTCACGCGCGCCCAGGATTCACATTTTCCACGACATGGATCACCAGCAGAAATACAAGTCGCAGAGCAGCAATGCGCTGTTCGTCGACGGACGAGCCATGCGAAAGCCCATCGAGAACACCGTCGCGCGTGGCGAAGTTTTTCGCGACGCGCACTTCTTCGAGGGCAAGGTCGGCGGCGCCTGGGCGAACGGGCTTCCGAGCAACGTCGTCCGCGGGGGAGTCAGCAAGACTCTTGTCGTCGATGACGCGTTCTTGAACCGAGGCGCAGAGCGTTACAACATCTTCTGCGCACCGTGCCACGGAGCAGACGGTCAGGGCTCCGGTCCGGTACACGTCAAGGCTTCGGGTAGCGATCTTGCGATCGGTACGGAGTGGACGCAGCCGACCAATTTGCACGTCTTGCCGACCCCGGATGACACGGCCCCGCCGCCCGTCAATCAACCACTCGGTCAACTGTTCAATACGATCACGAACGGGATTCGCAACATGCCGGCCTACGGCGCGCAAATTCCCGTCGAAGATCGCTGGGCCATCGTGGCGTATGTCAAGTTGCTCCAGAAGAGTCAGAACCCGAACCGGTAAAAGGGCCAGAGAATCCCATGGCAGGCAAGCAAGTCATCGACGTCACAACGAATCGCCGACACCTGGAGGGTCTCGGGACCACCGGTATCGGTGTCGGTCTCGTGATCTGTGTCGTCGGGATCATCCTCGCGCTCATCATGAACTCGGTCGCCGGCGACGGAGGTCACTCGGAAGATCACGGTGACCATTCGGCCGCGACCCACGAAGCGGGCGAGACCCACACCGACGGGCATGACAAAGACGCTGGTCATACCGACGGACACGACGGCGGTGAAGGCGCGGGCGGCCACGGTGGCGGCCACGGCGGCCACGGGTACATCGATCAATACCACTGGCTGCACTCGTACCTCATGAACTTCTGCTACTTCACCGGCATCGCGCTGGCGGCACTGTTCTTCGTGCTCCTGCACCACCTCGCCAAGGCGGGGTGGAGTACGGTGGTACGGCGACTCGCCGAAGGGGTGGCGGCGAACATCATCCTCATGGGGCTGCTGTCGATTCCGCTCTTGCTCTGGGGTGACCACGTCTGGTTGTGGCTCGTCGAAGGGGCGGCCGAACACGACGCGCTCTTGAAATCTAAAGAACCGTTCCTCAACAAGACGGCTTGGGTTGTGTTCACGGTTGCCGTGTTCGGCATTTGGTCGGCGCTGGTCCTGGTCTACCGACACTTCTCGATTCGCCAAGACGTGGACGGTGACGTCAAGCACACGCACGTGCTGCAGAAGATCGCGCCGCCGGCCATGATCTTCTTCGCGCTGTCGATCACCTTCTTCGCGTTCTACTACCTGATGTCCCTCGACGCGCACTGGTTCAGTACCATTTTCGGAGTGCTGTTCTTCGGTGGTTCGCTCATGGCGTTCATGGCATTCCTTACGATCCTGTGCGTGATCCTTCAGAAGCAGGGACTGCTCAGTACCGCGATCACCAACGATCACTACCACGACATGGGCAAGTTGATGTTCGCGTTCATGGTCTTCTGGACCTACTGCGCGTTCAGCCAGTACATGCTCATCTGGTACGGCAACATTCCGGAGGAGACGGGGTGGTTCCTGCTGCGCCAAGGCGGCGAGCAATCGATCATTCCGTTCACCAGCGATCCGACCGGCTGGATCACGTTCAGCTTGCTGTTCTTCGTCGGCCACTTCTTTGTGCCGTTCTTCTGCATACTGTCGCGGCACGTCAAGCGCAGCAAGACCGCCCTGTCGGTCGGGGCGGGTTGGATCCTGTTCATTCACTGGGTCGACATGTACTACCTCGTCATGCCGCACGTCCGTTCCGAGCACGCGATCACCGAGCAGATTCTGATCGACGTCGCGTTCTTCCTCGGGATCGGCGGTTTGTTCGTCGCCGGTACGGTCTTCTGGCTCCGCCAGGCGTCGTTGATTGCTGAAAAAGACCCGCGGCTTACAGAGTCGCTCGCATTCGAGAACGTCTGAGAGGCTCAGAACCCATGTCACACGAATCGGCGAATCTCGAGGAAAACCAGGACGATCCGGTCATCGGTTGGACGTACTTCGTCGCCGTTGTCGGAATCTTGCTGCTGTTGGTCGGAGTATATTTCGCGCACGGGATATACTACCAAACGGTCAACGGTGACCGCGTCGACAAGGACGACAACGGTGCACCAGCGCTGTACGCAGGGACCATCGAGGCGCAGAAGCGGCGCCTCGAGCGTCACGACTCGTGGCAGGCGGTTTCGGGGCAAAAAGACGTTCCGAAGAAGGACGCCGCTGGCAAACTCGTCGTCGACGAGAACGGTGTCCAGGTCATGACGCAGGAGGCGGTCTACAAGACGGTTCCGACGGTGGCTCTGGACGAAGCACGATCCGAGGTTTTGAACGCATTGAAAGCGTCGCAGGGCCGATAGCCATTTTTCGGTTTGGGAGCCGGTCGCGCGCGTTAGTCGCGGCCCGGTTGGAAGGTTGAGGACGCACGATCATGAAGAGCCGAGCCGCGCTCGCTACACTTGTCGCTTTGACGCTGACGCTCACCCAAGGGCTCGCCGCGCAGGACCGCGTCGACCCCGAGTATCAGGCGACGTTGCACAAGATCGGGTCCAAGCCCGAAGCGGAGGCGCAGCTCCCTCTCGACGCTGTCTTCACCGACCACACCGGCAAGAAGCGCCAGCTTTCGCACTACTTCAACGGCGAACGCCCGATTCTTCTCAACGTCATGTTCTTCGACTGCCAGACCATCTGTCAGGATGTCACCGCGGGGTTGAAGAAGACGCTCCGCGAGATCGATTGGAACATGGGTGAGGAGTACAACGTCATTACTCTGAGCTTCGATCCACTCGACGGGGTCGACTTTGCGAAGCTCGCTCATGACACTTCGATCGAAGCGTACGGGCGCGACGCCAGCCCCGACGCGTGGCCGCACCTTATCGGGGCCGAAAACGAGATACGCCGCGTCACTAACACGCTGGGGTTCCAGTACCAGTGGAATGAAGACGCAGACACCTACGCGCACCCGGCGGTCATCTACATCATGACTCCGGACGGAAAGCTCTCGCGCTACTACGAGGGGTTCCAGTACGCCGCCACCGACCTCAAGTACTCGCTCTTGGATGCAGGGGAGGGGAAGATCGGCTCCGTCTGGGACCGACTCTCGTTCTACTGCCTCGCCTGGGATCCGCAGCTAGGGCAGTGGATTCCCGCTGCGTACCGAGTGATGCAAGTCGGCGGCGCGCTGACGCTCTTGGCTTTGGGTCTCGTCGTTTGGGGCGCGCGACGCGCCGGACGACGTCACGCTCGAGTAGCCAACGACACTGCTTCTAACGACTCTGACACTAACGACTCTGCCACCACAGACAAAGAAGACCTTACTGGTCAGGGACTTCCGCCTGAGACACCGAACGTGTCGCTAGGAACGCAGCCGTGAACCTGTTCAACCTCTTGCAGGCCCCTCCAGTGGACCTCCAGGACATTCCCCCCGGAGTGCGCGAAACCAGCTTCAGCTGGCTACCGCCGCAGATGACGACGACCGCCCACATTGTGGATTCGCCGTTCTGGTTCGTCTTCTGGGTGTGCGTGTTCTTCTTCGTGCTGATCGTCGGCCTGATGATGTACTTCGTCATCAAGTACCGTCGCCGCGACGAGAGCGAGCCGCCGGGTGAGGGAGCGACCCACAACACGCCGCTCGAAGTGGCGTGGACAGTGATTCCGCTGCTGCTCGCCGTGGTCATGTTCTACTGGGGGCTCGACGGCTATGTCGCTCTCGCGACGCCGCCCTCGAACTGCTACGAGGTCAACGTCACGACGCAGAAGTGGAGCTGGAACTTCCGTTACGAGGGTGGTGCCGAGCACGATGAGCTGCACACCTGGGTAGGCCAGCCCGTCAAGCTCATCATGCGCTCGCAAGACGTCCTTCACTGCGTCGACATCCCGGACTTCCGCGTCAAGATGGACATCGTTCCCGGCCGCTACACCGTGGCCTGGTTCGAGACGACACAAGACGCACTCGGCGAGCACCGGCTGTACTGCGCCGAGTACTGCGGCCAAGACCACTCGAGCATGAAGACCAAGGTCGTCGTGCACCAGACGCGCGAAGAGTTCGAGGAGTGGCTGGTAGAGGCGACGACCTATCCAGGTCCCGCTGACATGCCTCTTCATGTGTGGGGCAAGCAGCTTTACCTGCGTAAGGGTTGCGCCTCGTGCCACAACAACGAGACAGAAGATCAGGACGGCAAGCAAGGTCCGTCATGGGTCGAGACGGCCAAACTCCTGACCGAGGGCGGCATGCGAGAGTTCACGGACGACACGTCCGCTAAGGTCGACGAAAACTACATCAATGAGTCGATCATGCTTCCGAAAAAGAGAATTGCGAAGGGGTACGAGAAGGGCAACATGCCTGGCAACACCCTGAATTCGATCGATCGAGACGCCATCATCGCCTACATCAAAATGTTGAGACCATAGAGAGGAGCCGACCATGAGTGAATCACAGACGGCGAGCGCCTCTCCTCAGTCAGTGAAGTTCGGCCTCGAAGCGCCTAACTTTTTCACCGCCTCCAAAGGGCTGGCGAGTTGGCTGCTGACGCTCGACCACAAGCGCATCGGGATCATGTACTTGATCGCGATCACTATCGCCTTCGCGTTGGGCGGAGCGTTCGCACTGATGGTGCGGACCGAGCTCTTCTTCGCGGGGCCGACGATTACCAGCGACCCGAATCAATACAACGTGTGGTTCACGGTGCACGCGGCGATGATGATCTTCATGGTGATCATCCCCGGCGTCCCCGCCGCCCTCGGGAACATCATCCTGCCCCTCATGCTCGGGGCGAAAGATGTCGCTTTCCCGCGGTTGAACCTGGCGAGTTTCTACTTCTGGATCGTGGGCTCGCTGTTCCTCGGCTCGGTGCTCTTCTTCGGAGGCGTCGATACCGGTTGGACGTTCTACACGCCGTACAGCATTATCGGCACCGGCTCGACGATGGCGACCTCGGTCTATCTCGCGTTGTTCGGGGTGTTCATCCTCGGCTTCAGCTCGATCTTGACCGGCGTCAACTTCATCGTGACGATCCACAAGCTGCGCCCCCGCGTCATGACGTGGTTCCGCATGCCGCTGTTTCTCTGGGCGATCTACTCCACCGCCGTCATTCAGGTGCTGGCCACGCCGGTCCTAGCGATCACGGTGCTGCTGTTGATGGTCGAAAATTTCTTCGGACTCGGCTTGTTCGACCCGGCGCTCGGTGGGGACCCGGTGCTGTTTCAGCACTTCTTCTGGTTCTACTCACACCCGGCCGTCTACATCATGATCTTGCCCGCCATGGGTATCATGAGTGAGCTGATCTCGATTCACAGCCACAAGCACGTCTTCGGCTACCGATTCATTGCCTACTCGTCGGTGGCGATCGCCATGTTTGGCTTCATCGTCTGGGGCCACCACATGTTCACCAGTGGCATGTCGGGACTACTGAACGCCGTGTTCAGCTTCTTGACGTTCTCGGTGTCGATCCCATCCGCAATCAAAATGTTCAACTGGCTGTCGACCATGTACCGGGGGTCGATCTCGATCAACACCCCGATGCTGTGGGCGCTCGGCTTCATGTTCAACTTCGCGATCGGTGGATTGACCGGGCTGTTCCTCGGAACGCTGTCGGTCGATATCCACTTGCACGACACCTACTTCGTCGTCGCGCACTTCCACTACGTCATGATGGGCTCCGCCCTGTTCGCCTTCTTCGGCGGCGTGTTCCACTGGTGGCCGAAGTTCATCGGCAAGATGTACAACGAGAAAATGGGCATGGTCGGCGCGACCATGGTCTTCTGGGGTTTCAACATTACGTTCCTGCCTCAGTTCATCATGGGTAGCCAAGGCATGCCACGTCGTTACTACGACTTCGACCCCGCGTTCCTCATCTGGCACCAGATGTCGACGTTGGGTTCGTACCTCCAGGCAGCCGGCTTTGTCGTCTGCGCTTACACTTTGGCGATGTCTCTGGTCAAAGGACGATTGGCTCCGGCCAACCCTTGGGGAGGGAACTCCCTCGAGTGGCACTGTCAATCTCCTCCGATTCTGGAGAACTTCGAGACCGTTCCGGATGTCGAAGATTGTTACGACTACACCGACTGGCAGTACGATCGCGAGCTCGGTGGTTACGTGTTGAAGGGCTGATGGAGCAATGAGCCACGGCCACGGGGATAACCCATATCTCGGTCACCACTGGGACAACATGGAGCAGCAGTTCAGCAGCGCAAAGCTGGGCATGTGGCTCTTCATGGCGCAAGAGATCCTGTTTTTCTCGGGTCTCTTCTGTTTCTACGCGGTGCTCCGTTTCAACAATCCAGAGGCATTCGAGTACGGTCACCAGCTGCTCGACAAGATCATGGGAGCGGTCAACACCATCGTCCTGTTGTTGAGTTCGCTGACCATGGCGCTCGGCGTGCGAGCGGCCCAGACCAATCAGAAGCGTGCGACTTGTATCTTCCTTGCGCTCACGTTTCTCGGCGGCTGTGGTTTCATGGTCATCAAAGGGATTGAGTACAACGCCAAGGGGACGCACGGCTCGCTCTGGGGCTTGGCCAACTTCAAAGGCGAAGACGGCGTCCAGAAGGTCGGCTTCGATTACGGCAAGGCGTTTTCAACCGACCTCGCACCGGAGCCGCCCGCGGAACGTGCGGCCAAGCCGGAAGTTGCTAGCGACGCGGAGACGGCCGCTATCGAGCCGGGTGGCATGGTCGCGGAAGCGTTGGATCAGAAGGAAGTGCGCAGCATTCTCTTCGGCGAAGCGCTTCCTCCGCCGGGCAAGCACGGTGGTCACGAGGAAGACGAACACGCCGGCGACGACGGGCATGACCACGGTCACGCCGGTCACGTCGAGCAGTGGGGGACGCCGCCGCCGACAGCCCACATCTTCTTCAGCGTCTACTTCGGTCTCACCGCGTTGCACGGAATTCACGTGGTGGTCGGTATGGGGTTGATTGCGTGGGTCTTCGTGAATGCCAGACGCGGGAAGTACTCGAGTAAGTACTTCACGCAGGTCGAGGTCGTCGGCCTCTACTGGCACCTCGTGGACTTGATCTGGATCTTCCTGTTCCCGCTTCTCTACTTGATCAGCTAGGACCGGACAGCCATGTCGGATAACCAACAAACCACGAGCGCACCCGCGGCGGACGGCGACGAAGAGCATGGCCTCGGCCACGTCGTGCCGGTCAGCTTCATGGTCGGCATTCTCCTCGTGCTCATGTTCCTCACGGTGTTGACCGTTGCGGTGACTTACATCGACCTGGGGTCGCTCGACATTGTCGTGGCCCTCGGGATCGCCTTCGTGAAGGCGACGTTGGTCGCGCTGTTCTTCATGCACCTGTACTGGGACAAGCCGTTCAACTTGTTCATCCTCGTCGCGTCGCTCTTCTTCGTCGCTCTGTTCCTCGGCTTCTGCATGATGGACTCGCGCGAGTATCGACACACGAGAGATGTCGTTTCGCCCGCCGTCAAAGAGGCGATGGACAAGGCGCAAGCGGAGCAGCTCGAGAAGCAAAAGGCGGCCGTGCAGCACTGAGCCCCTAACTAGGCCCTCAACTAGGCCCACAACTACGCCCACACCGCAGGGCACGCAACGGCGTTCGACCTGGGCGCCAAGAGAAGATCCGGGCGCGAGTGCTGCACTCTCGCCCGGATCTTCTTGTCGCTGGATTTCCTGAGCCTCGTCGTTTTAGGGGCCGAACCCGAGAGCCGCTATGGTCACTCCCAAGTCCGTCGTTGGCGCCTGGGTCTCTGCGTTCAATCGCGCCGACGCCGACGCCGTGGCGTCCTTCTACACTGCGGACGCCACCAATCATCAAGTCGCTCAGGAGCCGGTGGTCGGACGAGCTGCGATTCTCGAGATGTTCCGGCGAGAGTTCTCCAACGCTGAGATGGAGTGCATCGTCGAAAACCTGTTCGAGGACGGGGAGTGGGCTATCCTGGAGTGGCGTGATCCGCACGGGCTTCGTGGGTGTGGCTTCTTTCGGGTCGTCAGCGGGAAGATCGTCTTCCAGCGTGGCTACTGGGACAAGCTCTCGTTTCTGCGCACCCACGGTCTGCCGTTACCCACGGAGTGATCGGCCCGTTCATGTGACCGATAGTCGCAGCACACGACAAGTTGGTGACGGCCGCAGTCGGCTCTTGCAGCGCGCGGCGAGGAGAAGTCGGTGACGGATAACGACCGCGATGACGTCTGGCCTCCGATCGAGAAGGGGCGGGCGGTTCCGGGTGCGGACCATCTCGGCGTGTGGCTGTTTCTTATCAGTTTGGGAATTCCCTTTCTGGTCGTGATCGGTTCGTACTTCATTCTTCGCGCGTACTCGGAGACGTGGGGGCCGGCCGATGTCGATGCCATCCCGGCCGTGCTCTGGATAAGTACCGTGTCGATCGTCCTGGTCAGCGTCTTCTCCCACCTATCGGTGAAGTGGATTCGAGTCGACCAAGCGCCGCGAGCCAAGAGTGCGCTGCTCGTCGCGTCCTTGTGTGTCGCGATCTTCTCGCTTTGCCAAGTCATCGCTTGGGAGCAGATGCGCGTTTCCTTCGCGGACCTCGGCGAGGATCTTCGCCCCTACAAAGTCGGCTTCTACTTGATGACGGGGTTTCACGCTCTCCACGTCGTCGGGGGGATGATCCTCCAGGGGTGGGTGCTGACGCAGTCCTTCCGCGCGCGGTACTGGAGCCTGTACCACCCAGGCTTACGCTACGCGGCGTGGTACTGGCACTTTCTCGACGGACTCTGGATCGCCATCTTCGTCGCGCTGCTCTGTGGTCGTTGATGTCCGTGGCAGGTGCCGACCCGTTCGCGCTACTCGAATCGGACCCGCATCCCCAGCACCTCGGGGATCGGCGGCGTGTTCTTGGTGATACGGCTGAACTGTTTGGACGCCACACTCTGCGATTCGCGGTGGGTGTCGATCCAACGTGGTGGGATCGCCTGGTAGAAGAGCCTTGCGATGACGGTCGCCTTGCCACGCGTACCCGTCAACACGTCGAGTTCGAATCGTACGACGTCGTGCCCGGCGACGAACGATGGGTCCGCGCCGACGCCGATCGGTGCGGTGGCGGCGCCGTCGGGCCCGCCTTCCCACCACCCGGCGGGCAAGATGCGATTGTCCTTGGCGAACTGCGTTGCTTGCGTCAACCGGGTCACCGGGCGCCCGTCAGAGTCGGCCGGTACCGCCTCGTAGATGGGAACGTGGTTCGGTGTTCGCACGACGTCTCGGTGGGGGTGCAGCGCCGCCTCTTCGATGCCGACGAGACGACCCGTCTCGTCGACGTTTCCGGTGACGAAGACCTCTTGTCCGCCGACGCGCACTTCGACCATGAGCCACATACGTCGAGACGGAAAGCCCGTCGGTAGTTTGTGGCCGGTGCGGTTCTCGATGCGGACGTCGAAGAGCAGCGATCCGTCGCGCCGGCTGATTTCCGAGATTTCGAGCTCTGCGGTTCGATCGAGCAGTGCGACGCGTGCCGCGGTGGCCGCTCGGCGGAGATCGTCGAGCGGCGCCTCGACCTCCAGCTCGTCGGCGTTGTGGCGCAGCAGGTCGAGCACGTATGCGTTGCCACCGATCGACCCGTGCGAGCCGACCGCGGCGCGGCGCGCCAGGTTGAAGTCGCGGCCGAGCGGACTGCGTGCGATTCTTCGATCGTGGCTCGGCTGGAAGTGGCACTCTTGGCACTCCTGTCGAGACGCCGGGTCGGTCGCACGCCACTCCAGGTAGCTGCTCGAGACCAGCAGCTTTTCCGCGCCGATTCGGTACGTGTGGCAACTGCCGCACAGTTCCGACTTCTTCATGTGCGGCCCTGCCGCCGGCGTGAACGCCGTGTGGGCCACCATGGGGCCCGCCGACGGTGAAGCGTGCGGCCCGTACAGTCGACGGTTCTTGTCGTAGGGGATCTTACCGTCGAAGAACGCGTCTCCTTCCCAGCCGTTGGGCGAGGCGGCGTGGCAACTGGTGCAGGACACTCCGTCGAGACCGAGTGGATCGGACAGGGCCGCCACCAGTCCTCCGAGGGAGTCTGGCCGACCTCCGAGAGAATCTGTGACCGACGGGGCCGGGGCCACCCGACCGTCGAGACGAGCTGCGTGGTACACCATGGGGGAATGGCAAGCCAAGCAGCTGTCCTCGAGCGCGGTGCGATCGGTCGCGGACGCGATTCGCCCCGACTCGAGCACTGCTTGCGCGCGATAGAACGGATCCCGCGCGGCGTTGGCGTGCATACCGGATTGCCAGAGCGACCACGGTGAGACGTCGCGCCCGAGCGAATCCCGCAGCGCCAATGCGTCGTCGGAACCGCCGTGGCACGACTGGCAACCGTCAGCCGTCGCAAAATACGCGTTCAGCCCGAACGGAGTCTCGCCGGATCCCCAGGTCACGGGTTCGGCTGAGTCGTTGTCCGTTTGGGATGGCTCGGGTGCAGATGATTTGGGGAACGTTGTATCGCGGGCGGATTGTTCCGCCGCACTTAGTACTACCGTCGGCTGTGCATGTACCGTCGACGGAGCGTGCACCGCCGGTAGCACGAGGATCAGCAAGAGCGGGGTAACGATCACAGCGGCAACGAAAGGCGTGCGGAGACCCAACTGGAGTCCCTTCCCGAAAGACGAGCGAGGGAGTTGGATTGTAGCAGCGTTGCCGCGCCACGACCAATGACTCCGCGTCGGGTCGCTCGGGGAAGATCGTGAGCCTTCGCTACCTATCGATCGCGCTGAGCTAAGCGGCGCAGGCGGACCGATACTCACGCAGCTCGCGCTGTAGAGAGTCGGCGGTGAGCGCGCTGCACTCCACGAGGAACTCGCCGAGAGGCTTTCGCGTCACCCGCTGATCGGCGATCAGTTCGTCGACTTGTTCTCGCGAGAGAATCCCGAGTTCGACCGAGACGTCGCCGAAGAAGTCGGACGAGCGACGATCGTCGACGCGCAGCGCGAGCACGTTCGCGACGTCGCGATAGGCGAGGTACCCCTTGGCTATCGCCAGTTCGCCGATGGGGATTTGGTCGTGGCGTTGACGGTCGAGAGCGGAGACGAGTTGAGCCGCGGTAATCGCGCCGCTGTCGATGAGGAACCGGCCGAACTGCATGGTTGAGACCCCCGGGAGTTTCTGTGGGTAGAGAGCTTCCTTACGGTATCGACCGCCGACGGGGTAAAGGTTGAGGATCGGTCACTTCGTCGGCTGCTTCGCGTCCGGGAACGCTTACGCGAAAACGACTTCCGCAAACGACCGGATCACCGGATGGGAATGGGGAGGGGGCGTGGCGTTTCCTGGCCGGGCGAGCAGCGCGACCGGCAGGCCCGCCGCGGCGGCAGCATCGAGCTCTTCCACGACGTCGCTCAAGAAGAGCATGTCGGCCGGGCGTCGCTCCCAGGAGGAGGCGATGGCTCGGTAGCTGGCTTCGTCCTTCTTGCCGCCGACGGTCGTGTCGAAGTGGATCGAGAAACGGTCCAGGACGTTGCCGGCCGTCGTGTGTCCGAAGAAGAGCTTCTGTGCGGCGACGCTACCACTCGAGTAGATGCCGATCTCGCGGCCCGACTCGCGCCACTCATCGATCGCCGGCAGCACATCGTCAAACACCGGGGCGCATAGCTCCCCGGACTCGAAGCCGGACTTCCAAATCAACCCTTGGAGTTCTTTCAGTCCCGTCGCTTTGATGTCGGCGTCCATCAACCGCCGGACTTCGCGTTCGACCTCGCGACGTGCTCGGGTGTCGGTCGCCTCACCCAGCCATGACGCCGCGTCCGCGTGGCCCAGATCTCGTGCGAGCTGTCCGACGGCGCGTTCTAACGCGTCGTCGCGCCAGGAGGAGTCGAGATAGTCCGACAGTGCTCGCGCCGCAAACGGAAACATGACGTCGTGCACGAACGCGATCGGACTAGTGGTGCCCTCGATGTCGAGAAGCAGCGATCGTGCGGCAGTCGGCGGCAGACTGGATCGTCGCTCCGTCATACCGGCTCTATTCGCGACGAATACCGATCGCCTTCGAGATAGCTCGGACCCCAACAAACCGGCTGATACCGTTCGTGCACTCCGTTTTCGACGTACTCCGGAGTCCAGCCGCTCATCTCTTCGAAGAGGCGAATGCAGCGGATCGATCGATCCTCGCAGAGTTCGAACCAGTGTTGCGTCCCGCGGGGAACGTTGATCAAGTCGCCCGCGTCGACCTGGATCGCGAACACACGCTCGGGCGCGTTGTCGGCCATGCCGTGAATATGGAACACTCCGCGCCCGGCGACCGTGAAGCGAACTTCGTCTTCAGAGTGAGTGTGCTCTTTGTTGAACTTGTCGAGCATCGCGGAGAGGCCCGGGGTGTCCGCCGTGACGTTGATCACGTCGGCGGTGACGAACCCGCCGCGCTCTTTCAGCCGTTCGATCTCGGTCGAGAAGTGGTCGAGGATTTGTTCGTCAGTCGCGTCGGGATCGAGATCGTCGACGGGCCACTGCTCGTACCAAAGACCGTACGGAGCCAAGAACGCACGGATGTCGTCGGCGTTTTTCAGTGTTCGGTTTTCGTCGGCAATCGTGACACGAGCCATAGAATTCCCTCCCGGTGTCAGTCGTGGATGCGCCCGCTCACCTCGAGCAAGAACTCGAGGCAGTGTAGGTGTCGTCGCGCATCGTTCAATGTCGTGCCCCACGTGTAGAGTCCGTGCCCCGCGATCAAGTAGCCGTGCTTCAGTGAATCGGGATCGCGGTGGCGTCGGTCAGCGACCTGATCGGCCAACTCGGCGATGTCCTGCCTGTTTTCGAAGATCGCCAATCGGACCGGAGTCTCGTGGCTGTCGACTCCACTCAAGGCCTTCTGCATCTCGTAGCCGCAGACTTCCCACTGGCCCAGATCTACGGCACGCTTCGACAGCACGGTGCTCCATACCGAGTGCGTGTGGAGGACAGCGCCGACACCCGCCGACGCCGCGTACGCTTCGACGTGCAGGAGGCTTTCCGCGCTGGGACGGGCGATCGTGTCGCCGACCACCGCATTCATTACCGTCCCGTCTGCGTCCAACTCGACGAAGTCATCGGGGGAGAGCGCGCCCTTGTCGAAGCCAGAGCCGGTGATCAGCAGGGTCAGTGGATCGTGTCCAGTGCGCACGCTGTAGTTGCTGCTCGTGGCGAGCGACCACCCTCGTTGGTGGCACTCCTGTCCGATACGAATCAATTCCCCGCGAGGGTCATCGATTGCCGCTGTCATCGGGGCGTCTTCGACTCGCGCTGCGACTCCGACGGTGTGACGGGACCGAGCTTGGTGTTCTCGATCGCGTACCACGCAAAGTAGCGGGCGTACGAAACCGTCAGCTGGGACTCTTCCGCGAGGCGCGGATAGATGGTCGGGGTGTCGATGGTCGTCGCTCCAGAATGGTGCACGAAATCGAGTTCGAGATCGTCAAACACTTTTAGTCTGGCCACGCCGGCGTCGAGCTTTGCGGTGATGTCGTCGAAGAAGAGAATTCGTTGTTCATCGCCGCGACGGATGATGAGTAGTGGGTCGAACAGCTTGCGACCGTCGGAGGTGTCCGGGAGCGGATCGACCTTGAAGTTCGGTTGTCCCTGCGTCAGGTAGGAATCGTACGCGCGCTTCTTGTAACACTTACTCAGGAGCGAGGCGAAGCCAGGCACGATGGTCGACGACGGATAGCGCTTCATCCAGTCGCCGTACGAAGCCAATTCACAGGAGAGACGTTCGAGAGTGCGACCGGACAGTGGCCCGGCGATAGCTTCCCCGCGAAGCTGTAGAAAGAGGCTCGAGTCGTTCGTCTCGGCTTGGGTGTCGTAGAAGATCAAGTTGCTGTTGAAGAGCATGCCGCTGTCGCCGAAGGTCCGTGCCTCACCGTCGAGGCGTCGATCGAAGATGACCGCGGAGTCACAGGGGCCGTGGAATGTCACCAGGATGGGCAACCCGCCGACGATGTCGTTGACCGTCGTGTGCCAGTTCAAGACACGCAACGGATAGCAACGAGCCTCACCCGCGATGTGCACTCCGACGACTCGATCGGACGGCACCAGGAATTTACTACCCCACTTCTTGTTGAGCTCGTGTTGAAGCAGCGCCTCCGGGTTGCGCAACGAAGGGAAGCCGTCGCGCTTGACCGCGACGACGATGTCTTCGGCCGGGACGCGGATGTTCGACAGATCGAATCCGTTCGGCGCTCGCGTGCCCATCGATCGAACCACCACCGCGAGGCAGAGAATCGCGGCGAGAACGAGAACCCAACCACCACCGGTGAACGTGAGCATGCGCTCTGTCTTCGCCAGCTCCGGTCCTTTGGGAGGGGCGAGGTCGGTGGCAGAATTGAGGGTCGAGTCTGGATTTTCCATCGATGTTCCTTATCCGACGAGCCAGCGTCCGGGAGTGACAAGCGGTGCACTCGGATCGCAGAGAAGAAGACCGAAGAGAAGCGGCAAGTAGATGAGGCTGGCCAAGAACAGTTGGCGTGCCGTGGCGTAACACGGGTTCCGCGAGAAACGCCACGTCGGGATGAGAAAGAGCGCGCCTAAGATGGGGGCGATCACCATGGACAGCCAGCCGGTGATCCCGAACAGCCCGGGGGTCAGGCTCACGGGAAGGAGCGCCAACGCGTAGAGCATCGCCATGGCGCCACTTCGACGACCCGACGGGTCAGCCACCGAGAGCATGCGAAAGCCGCCGCGCGCGTAGTCTTCGCGGTACATCCACGCGATTGCCAAGAAGTGGGGGATTTGCCACAGGAACAGGATCGCAAACAGCGTCCAACTACCCCCGGTCAACTCACCGGTTGCACCGGCCCAACCGATCAACGTCGGCAGTGCCCCGGGAACGGCCCCGACCAGAGTGTTCGCGGTCACTTTGCGTTTCAGTGGTGTGTAGACCAGCACGTAACTGAGTAACGTGGCGAGCGCTAATCCGGCGGCGAGACGGTTGGTTTCTTCGAGCAGGACCCACAGACCAAGACCGCCGGAAACAGTGGCGATCATCATCGCGCCGCCCAAGCCGATGCGACCGGTGACGAGCGGGCGGTGCCGGGTGCGTTCCATTCGGCGGTCGAACGGAATCTCCCAAACCTGATTGAGCGTGCTGGCCGCGGCGGCGACCAATGTCGTGCCGATCATCGTGGCGACGAGCGCCCGGAAGTCGATGACTTGCTGCGACCCGGTCGCTAAGAGAAAGCCGATTCCGGTTGTGACCACCACGAGACCGGTCAATCGAATCTTCGCGAGTTCCATGACCGCGGCCATATACGGAACGCGCTCCGGTGCGACGGCATCCGCAGGACGGGTCGGGTCGGCTCCGGCGGGGTCCACGACAGGGTCCACGGCGGGGGAGGGGGTTGGGGGGAGCGTCACAGCGCAGCCTTTGGAATCACAGCGAGGCCTTTGGGCGAGAGGAGTCGGCGTCGGAAGGCGCGAGATTTTAGAGCGAACGCGCGGCTTCAGCCAGCCTAAGCCGTCGTGATTCCGACGCCAAGTGGATTGTTCCAAAGCTTTTTATGGACGCAATTTACCGGACTCGTCCCTCGTCGCTCGACACTCGCCTTGCGAAATGGTACCAAAAAGGTACCCTTTCGCCCGAACCCGCGGTGATTCCTCGCACCGCCGAGGCCGCGGAGTTCGCGACGAGACGACCGCCGGAACGGGACGCATGATTCGCCTGACGCGCCAGACCGATCTCGGAATCCAGCTCATGGTGTGGTTTGCCAGCGCAGCTCGCGCTCAGGCGATTACCGCCCGGGAGTTGTCAGAGAAGGTCCGAAGCTCGGCGCCGCTGGTGAGCAAAGCTCTCAAGCTGCTGTCGAAGGCGGGACTCTTGGATTCGCACCGCGGGAAGAATGGCGGTTACGTCCTGTCGCGACCGCCAGAGGAGATCTCGATCGCCGACCTGGTGGAAGCGATCGAGGGTCCGATTGCGTTGACCGAGTGCGCGTCGAGCAACAGCAGCTGCGAGCAAGAGGATTGGTGCCCGGTGGGCTCCAACATGAAGGTCATCAACCAAGCCATCCACCAAGCGCTCGACGGAGTGAGCCTGGCGAAGATGGCGATGCCCGGCAATCCCGCGCTGATGCAGGGGTCGACTCGCGACGGATCGGCCCGCGCCCATCCAAGTCGGGTTCCTTCCACTGGGGTCGCGGGGCCGGCGCTGGCCCACGAAGAAGCGAAGTCTCCGGGCTAGCCGGAGTTGAGAAGTAACTGCCGAAACGTTTGTGCTGAGAAACTGAACTGAAGAAGTAACGGCGCTGCAGGAACGCGAACGTCCGAAGCCGCGAGACTGCGATGCCCGCAAGGAGCGAACAGCGATGTCGGAACAGAGAGCGACCCCCGAGAAGATCAGCGATGATCAGCTGCAAGAGATTGCGGATCGTGAGTACAAGTGGGGATTCGTCACCGAAATCGACGCGGAGACCGTGCCCAAGGGACTCGATGAGAGCACCGTCCGGTTGATCTCCCAGAAGAAGAACGAGCCGGAGTGGCTGCTCGAGCACCGCCTTCGCGCCTACCAACACTGGTTGGGCATGGAAGAGCCGCATCACTGGCCGCACCTCAAGTACACTCCGATCGATTACCAAGACACCTACTACTACTCGGCGCCGAAGCCGGTGAAGAAACTCGACAGCTTGGACGAGGTCGATCCCGAGATTCTCGAGACGTTCGAGAAGTTGGGGATCTCGCTCAACGAGCAGAAGCGGCTCAGCAACGTCGCCGTCGACGCGGTTTTTGATAGTGTCTCGGTCGCGACGACCTTCAAGGACAAGCTTTCCGACCTCGGCATCATCTTCGGCTCGTTCTCCGAGGCGGTCCAAGAGCACCCCGAACTGGTCAAGAAGTACCTGGGGTCGGTCGTCCCGTACAACGACAACTACTTCGCGGCGCTGAACGCGGCGGTTTTCACCGACGGATCGTTCTGCTACATCCCCGAAGGTGTCCGTTGCCCCATGGAGCTGTCGACGTACTTCCGGATCAACGCCGCGAATACCGGTCAGTTCGAGCGAACGCTC